>JAATEW010000379.1 GCA_015655535.1 Hyphomicrobiales bacterium
CCGAGCTTGGGAATGATATGGCGTTTGCCGTAACCGCGATAGGTGTCGACCGTGGACGGTTTGTTATGCGTTTCGGAATATTCCGACATGAAGCGCTCGAAAAGCTCCTTGACGAGCGGAGCGTGACGAGCCGTTGTCCGCTCCATGCTCGGATCCTTGCCCCTGCGGACCTCGGCAAGCCAATCCTGGGCGATGCCGCGCGCCTGTTCGACGGTGATCTCGCCAAACTGGCCAATGGCGGGTTTTCGCCGCTGGCCGTTGTTGGCGACATAGGCGAGCATGAAGATTTTGCGTCCGGTCGGCGTGACTTTCAGCAAGAAGCCGGGTATCACCGTGTCGCGCAGTTCGTAGGGCGTTCCCTCTTTCTGCGCCGCGTCGACGACGGTCTTCGTGAGCTTGAGTTTTGGCATTCCTAACCTCCGTTGAGGTCGGATTTCAGGTGCAGAATAGGCGCAGCCAGAAAGCCAACCGTGGCGTAAGACCGGTTAGGAAAGGAACACGCAACTTGGCTAAAAGACTAGAAAAGTCAGTTAGTTAGAGGGCTATGGCGGCCTACCGGATAGAGATAGGATAGGCTATTTTTCAAAGCTCAAAATCCGGTTCTGGAGACAGAGTGTCGGTTCGATTCCGACCGCCCGCACCATCCTAAATCTTATTTTAAGCAGCGCGGGGCTGGAAAACTCTCCGGCCATCTTTCGTCCTCAGCGCCATCTTTCGTCCTCAGCATTGAAATCCTTCGGAAACAAACTTTCCGAGAAGCCTTGGGCGTGGTTGCGCCGGCCTTGAAACCCGCCCCACGGCGCGCGCTACAAGTAAATGTGATCCTGGTCCGCCGGTGGTTGGGATACCAGTCACAACTGCCAATAACCCAAGAGTCACAACAGCTTCACCGCCATTCCGACGAGGAAAAGGAGCGCCGGTGAAGGGCTGACGTATACCTATTTCGAGGAGAGTCGAAATGGCCAAAGAATACACATTTCACGATATGACGCGGCGGCGCCTGCTCGGCGCGGCCGGCATGGGCGGGCTCAGCCTGCTGACCGCACCGGCCTTTGCGCAAAGAATGATCGATCTGCATGCCACAGGCGGCCCGGGCACGCGGCCTTTGACTGATGATTTTCCGCAAAAAAGAGCAATGGTCTTGCAGCGGACGAGCCCGCCCTGGCTCGAAACCCCCTTCGACACGTTCGACAAGGGCGTGTTCACGCCAAACGACCAGCATTTCGTCAGTTGGCATTGGGCGGATTTCCCGAGCGAGCCCGATCTCGATTCCTATCGCCTGACGGTGCGCGGCCATGTCAATCAGCCCTTGTCGCTGACCATCCATGAGATCTTGAACGATTTTCCACGCATCGAACTCGCCGCCGTCGCGCAATGCGCCGGCAACTCGCGCATCTACATGCAGCCGCGCGTTGCCGGCGCGCAATGGGCGAACGGCTCGATGAGCAATGCGCTCTGGACCGGCATTCCACTGAAAGCCGTGCTCGACCGCGCGGGCGTGAAGGCCGGTGCCCTGCAAGTCCGCTTCGGCGGAATGGACAAAGTGATTCTGCCTGAATCACCTGCGTTCTTGAAATCGATCGACATCGATCACGCTCGTGACGGCGAAGTGATGCTGGCTTTCGGCATGAACGGCGAACAGCTTCCTTTGCTGAACGGCTTTCCTCTGAAACTCGTCGTTCCCGGCTGGTGCGCGGTCTATTGGATCAAGATGCTGAGCGATATCGAGGTATTGGATCAGCCCGACACCAATTATTGGACGGCGAGAGGCTATCGTCTTCCCAACACGCCATTCGGCAACGTGAAACCCGGCGACAGTAACTTCAAACTGATCCCGGTCACACGCAACGTCCCGCGCTCCTTCATCACCAATATCCGCTCGGGCGACACGATAAAGACCGGCGCGCCGACGGAGGCCCGCGGCATCGCCTTCGGCGGCGATTGCGGCGTGGCGAAGGTGGATCTGTCGCTCGACGGCGGCAAGAACTGGCTTCCGACACAACTGGGAAAAGACGAAGGGAAATACAGCTTCCGCCAATGGCAGACGCGCTTCGCGCTGCCTGCGCGCGGCGATTACGACTTGATGATCCGCTGCACCAATACGAAGGGCGAGGCGCAACCCGCTTTCCCGATCTGGAATCCGGCGGGCTATATGTCGAATACGATCGAGACGACCCATGTCTCGGCAGCTTGAGGGAGACCTGACCATGCTGCGCGGAGTGCTGTTTCCCCTTGCCCTATCCGTCACGCTTCTGCTGCCGCTCGCCGGCAGCGCCAAGCCGATCACGGATCTGAAGTCGTTGAAACTCGATGTGCCCGCCCCCGACCAGATGTTTCCCGACGGTCCCGGCGCCGATGCGATCAATGCCAATTGTCTTGTCTGCCATTCGGAAGATCATGTGATGAACCAGCCCACCCTCACAAAGGAAGGTTGGGAAGAGGTCGTCGAAAAGATGATCAAGGCCTATAAGGCGCCGATCAGCGAGGAAGATGCCTCGGCGATCGTCGATTATCTGGTCCGCATCAAGGGCAAGAAATAGCGAGCGTCACGGGGAGATCCGCGTCTTGGGGGACTTTGTAGACGGGACCGCCGCGACCATATAGGACCTGTCATAGGCTAAGGGCGGAGGCAAAGGCCTCCGCCCTGGGCGTCTGGGAATTTGAATATGCGTAAAGTGATGGCCGCGAAACTGCACGGTATCCGCGTCACCGCGGCGGACATCGACTATCACGGTTCGATCACGCTCGATCCCGACCATTGCGAGGCGGCAGGCATTTTCCCGCTCGAATTCGTCGATATCTGGAACAAGAATTCAGGCGCGCGGATCTCCACCTATGTCATCCTCGGCGAGCGCGGCTCACGCTGCTGCATATTGAATGGCGCCGCGGCGCGCACCTGTCAGGCCGGCGACGAGATCATCATCTGCAGCTCGCATTATATCGAGGCGGAGCGCATCGCCGATTTCCAGCCGAAGATCCTGACCTTCGACCAGGCCAATAATATTGTCGAGCGGCTGAGCTATGTCGTCGAACGGGACCGAAACGGCGGCTATAAATTCGACATCGTGAACGACGCCGGGAATGTTTTGCCCATTCCGCTGAAGACCAAACAGAGCTGACCCCATTAAGCATCAAGACCCAATCATTGCGTGACCGGAAGACGTCATTGCGAGCGAAGCGAAGCAATCCAGGCAAATGCTAAGCGGAGGGCTGGATTGCTTCGGAGCAAAGCTCCTCGCAATGACAGGCCGATCGATTGAGCCCTAACCCTAGCTCAACAGCCCGCGCCGCCTGGCGCGTCCGCTATCTTCCCGTCTTTCGATGAGACGATAGAGTTCCTGCTCGGCCTTGGTCAGATAGCGCTCCTTGTGCCGTAGCGCCAAGAATTGCCGCTTCGGTAAGGCAAGGTCGAGCGCGACAAGCGCACCGGATTTGACCGGAGACCCGACGACGAGTTTCGATAAGATGGCGGCACCTGCACCGTCTTCGACGGCGGTGCGCACGGCCTCGTTCGACGGCATTTCAAGAACGATATTGAGGTCCGAGAGGCGCAGGCCGAGGTCCGCCATCGCAGCCTCGAAAATCGCGCGGGTTCCAGAACCTTGCTCCCGCACGACCCAGGCCAAGGTTTTCAAGTCCGCGGATGACACGGCGGCTTTTTTACCCTGCCAATGGCCGGGAGCAACGATCAAAACCAATTCGTCATCGCCGACCGGCTTGATCGCCAGAACAGGATCGTCGATCGCGCCTTCCACGAAGCCGAGGTCGGCAAGACCCTCATGCACCAAG
>JAATEW010000081.1 GCA_015655535.1 Hyphomicrobiales bacterium
GCCTATAATATCGAGCACGGCATCACGCCGGCGACGATCAAGCGCGACATCCAGGATATTCTGGGCTCGGTCTATGAGCAGGACCACGTCACGGTCGATGCGGGCTTCGCCGAAGCGGAAGCCCTCATCGGACATAATTTCAAAGCGACCGTCGCCGATCTCGAAAAGAAGATGCGCGAGGCCGCGGCCAATTTGGAGTTCGAGACGGCGGCTCGGCTACGCGACGAGCTGAAGCGCTTGCAAGCCGTGGAACTTGCGATCGGCGACGATCCGCTGGCGCGGCAAAGCGAGGTCGAGGATCAGGCGGGCGGTTTCGCCGGGCCGCGCAAATATGGGGCGTCGGCCAATGTGCCGGCGAACCGTCCGCATAAGCCAACCGATAGCGAAATGGGGCCGCATAATTTCGGCGGCGGCGAAGCCAAGCCGCGTCTCGGCGCCGCTGGCCGCAGCACGGCTGGCAAAGGCGGTACGCGGGCATGGAAGAGGAAGCGGAAGGGGTGATTGCTTACTCATGTAAGCTGGTTTGTGAGCCCGCACATGTCATAGACTTTGGCAAAAAATGGCTCGATAGCCACCAACGGATCATCGTCTGGGTAGAAGGTACCCGACACAATGATTTCATTCGATACGCATGCTCCTCGCGGCCTCACGAAAGGGTCGTTTGGAATGAAAATACCTCTGCCTTTTATGCCTTCTAAACCGATTTCCCATTTTATTGGCGCGGGGATTCCGAGCTTCATCAAACACGATGTATAGTCTTTCAAGCTCCTTGCAAGATCCCGTCTATCCAAATGAATACTGCCCGGAGAGCTCTCTCCGGTAGCATCGATAATGTAACTATCACAGCTCCAAATTTCTCCATTAGTGAATACGAAAACTACCCACATTGTGGTTTTGCGGTCAGCGTTTAAAGGAGCATAAAGACCTACGCCGTCCTCGGCTCTTAAGTAATTAAAACCGCCACCGCCGGTTGAAGAGGAAATCGGCAATATTATTGATTGTGTAAACGCCACTCTCTTAAGCTCGCCTAAACTCCAAATTTTGTCGGGATCATTGATAGGCATTACGCGCAGCCAGTGCGTAGCGCCCCAACTAAATAAATATCTTCTGCCTTGGACATCAAGCCGTCGTCTGAAATTCCAAGTGCCTCCCCTCGAGATCGGAACTTACCGCCGCCATCGAGCGCTTTGTGCTGCACAAATGGTATCTCTTTCGGTGGCTCTGGCAAGGAACCTTTCGGTTCGTTGTTCATGAGTATCGCCGTGATCGCCGTTTTGAGCATCACCGCCAGCTTGCTTCTTGCAGCCGCCCGCACGTCATCATCAACGCCATGCGCGCACTCGTACTGAATGGGATGACGAAGGTGCCTCATGTCGAATGGCATGGCGTCACCATCTGGGCGGCCGAACGCTATATTCATGACAGGCAACATACGGCCATGCCCCAGAGTCTTCAGAGCCCACCCGTATTCGATCAACACATTTGGGTTCGGAGTTGGTCGACCATCGGTTCTGGTTCCAACAAATGTCAGATCTGGGATGAAAATGGATGCGTTTTCTATTTTGCTAAAAATGGTATCAACTATTGGAGGCGTTCCAGGGACATCAAGGGTGTCTCGATCAACTTCCAGTTCTCGCAAAGCTTCTTCTATGTTGAGATCAATTGCGATCGAGGCCAAAGCGGTCTCCAACGCTCTTAAGATCAGATTCCTACCCTCTTTCGATGGTGTATCTGACTGCCAAGAAAAAAAGATTTTTAGGGCCATTGAAGAAATTCGTCCTTAGAGAAAATGCTCTTTTTTTCTATCAAAAGCAGCCAGTATGCAAGACATTCATTTTATATTTCCGTCAAACAGGATCATAAGGATGAACCCGAGTAACTTCAATCGAAAGCCCCATGCTCCTCTCAGCCGCCGCAACGAAAGCGCTCTTCGTCATCATCATGATGAGCACGCAAGGCATCGATGCCTTGAAGCCGGAGCTGCCCTTGCAGGTTGAGGATCGTGGCGACATGTGGCTCGTCACGGGTACGCCCTACGATCTCGAATATGCGCACCATCGCATGACGCATATGTTCTTTCGCAAGGACACGGCCGAAGTCGCGGGCATCATGACTCATGCTCGCTTTATCCCGGCGGGCGGCTGGGACTATTGGTCGAAATATATGATCCCCGAAGAATACGAACGTGTCTTCGGTCCGGCCACGCGGTTCGAGCGGGAAGGAATCCTCGATATCTATTTCGCGGCCTATGGCGGGCTCATCAACAAGCCTTCAGATGCCGTGGATTATGCCTATGAGCTCATGCAAACGAAGCCTGGGTTAGCCATCATTCCTAAAGCCGATCTGCGCGCCGAGGAGGTGGACACGGCGAAAGGCAAGATCTGGCATGTGATCCAGCGTTATCCGGACGGGACCGACGTCGACGTGCTCTCCTTCTCGCGCAAGACCGGCAAGCTGCTCTCCGGCGATCTCTAGGTTGGCTGGCTTGCCCGAGACGTTCCAATACCTTGAATTTAATGTCTTTTCAGTCGGCAGAATGCTTTCGTCAGACCGGCCACGCCTCAACCCCGATGTTCATCCGCGCAGGACGTGCTATATGGCGCGGATATTGAATGCTGCCTGTGCCCGGCCCCCGATCCCGCGGAAACAGGCGCTCAACACGTCATCGAAGAAGGTCTCGTTCCATGGAAAAGGCACGCGTTTTCGTCAGCTTCAAGCCGGCGGACCAGAAATATATGGATATGCTGCTGGAATGGAACGCAGGCGATTATTTCGAGCTCGCCTATGAGACGGAGCGCTTCCGGGTGCCGTTCCACAGTCCCCAGGGCGCAATCATCAAGGAAGAGCTCAAGGCCAAGATCAAGTCTGGCACCCATCTGCTTGTGATCGTCGGCAAGGACACCGGCAACAACGATTGGATCAATTGGGAGATCCAGACTGCCTCCGTCACCGGCAAATGCGTGGTCGCCGTGAAGCTCGATAAGAACTGCAAGGCGCCGGCCGCGGCTCTGAATTTCGGCGCGGCCTGGGCCGACACATTCACCTTCGAGCCGATCAGACACATCATCGACAGCCGCGTCGGTGGCCCCGATGAGATCGTCGCGGGCGCCGTGATGGGCGGGATGATGGAGGGGTGAGATTCTCGCCATCTCCTTTTAGAGTTTCCGCATGTTAGAGCTTCCGTATGGCCGCCTAAACAGCCAGAGCCGTGACGTGGGCCGCCCTGCAGGACATGTCAGATTTCGTCATTCATCCGACGGCGGACATTGTGGGCGAGACGGATGCGCTTTTGTCAATGATCGCTTCGCGACCGCCGAAGGCGGCGAGCCAAAGGCTCGTCATTAACCAAAGCGATCCGCTCGCCAATGCTCGCCGCCAAGAGATGAATGGCAGTCTCTGAATTGCGCGAGCCATAACCCGAGTCGCCTATGTCCGCAGAAACAGCGCCACAACCCCCATCCGACAAGGACAAGAAAGACTATCAGGCGCCGAAAGGCGCGACCCATAAAGTCACCTGGATGGGCGACGGCGGCCATGCCGCCGATATCGAGGTGGTCGCGGAATGGATCACCCTTCGCAAGAAGGAAAAGCCCGCCGCCGAAATTTTCTATACTTATTACCGCCACGCCGAGGCCAAGGGCCGGCGGCCGGTGAGCTTCGTGTTCAACGGCGGCCCCGGCGCGTCTTCGGCCTATCTGCATATTGGCGGCTTGAGCCCCAGGCGCGTGCTCTTCAAGCCGGACGGCAATCTCGAAGCCCCGCCGGTGCAGATCGTCAATAATCCCGAAAGCTGGATCTCCTTCACCGATCTCGTCTTCGTCGATCCGGTCGGCACCGGCTTTTCCCAAATTATCGAACCGGAGAAAAAGCCGGACGACAAGGAAAAACCCGATCCCACGAAGACTGTCGAAGAAAAGGAATATTACGCGCTCAACCGCGATCTCGAATCGCTCGGCGAATTCATCGAGCGCTTTCTGTCGAAATATAGACTCTGGGACGTGCCGGTCGCGATCATCGGCGAAAGCTATGGCGGCTTCCGCGTCGCGAAACTCGCACGGCGCCTGCAAGAGACGCATGGCATCGGCCTTTCGACGGCCATCGCCATCTCGCCCGCGCTCGAATGGTCACTCTTGAACGAAAACGACTATGACGTACTGCGCTCGATGGACTGCTTCTGCACCATGGCGCTGGCTGCGACCTTCCACGGCCGCTCGCGGGTCTTTCCGGCGGATACGCCGATCGAGACACAGCGCCGCGAGATCGAGTCCTTCGCGACGCGCGCCCTGGCGCATTCCTTTCTTGTCGGCACCGCGCATGACGCGGAGGAACAGCGCCAGGTCTTTACGCGCGCGGCTGATTTCCTGGGGCTGCCCGAGGAACTCGTGCGCATGGCGCATGGCCGCGTGCCCTTCTGGCGCTTTGCCCGCGAACTGTTGAAGTCCGAGCAAAAAATCTTGGGCGTCTATGATGCCACGATCACCGGCGTCGATCCCTTCCCGGATCGCGAGAATCACGAAGGGCCGGATCCGACTTTCGCCGGCATCGACCGCATCTTTACGAGCGGCATCAATCATGTGCTGCGCGGCGAAATCGGCGTCGAGTCCGAACGCCGCTACGAGCTCATCAATCTCCACGTCAACAGGATTTGGAAGAGGGACGAACAGCGCCACGCTTTCGAAGGGCCAGCCGGCGCCACCGACGATCTGCGCTTTGCGATGAGCATGAACCCGAACATGAAGGTTCTCATCGTGCATGGCTATTACGATATGGTCACGCCGTATTTTTCGTCGGAACGGCTTGTCGAACAGATGAAGCTTTTGCCGCAACAGCGTGACATGCTTTTCATCCGGCATTTCGGCGGCGGTCACATGTTCTACACATGGGACGAGTCGCGCCGCGCCTTCCGCGATTGGGCGCAATCTTTTTATGCGTGAGGCAGCGTCGCACCCGCTCCTTTAAGGCGACGCTTACGATGCGCGGCCGCTTTTCATAAAGTTGATTTCGTAAACCCAAAGCCAAGCTGAAACCTTCGCCGTAAAGGGGCGTTCGCCGCTGGTCACATAATGTGGCCGCACGAACCAAAGGAGTCCCCATGCGGAAATGTCTGATTTTGACCTGCTCGGCCGTGATGATCGCCCTTCCCTCCTTTGCCTTTGCGCAGGATGCGGGTGCCGGCGGCGCGGGCGTCGGAAATTCGGATTCGAGTGCCGGCGTCAAGGGCAATGTGCATTCGGGCCCCAACGCGGTGAACCCGCCCGGTGCCTATGAAGGCCGCAGTTCGGTCATCGACCCCGCCATGCAGCCGGAAGGCTTGGGCGATCATCCGAGCATCCGTAACGATAGGAATGGCAACGACAGCGACGACGCGCACTGACGCGCAAGTCGTATAGACATTCGCCCGACATTTCAAAAGGCGCCGCGGGCATCATGCTTCGGCGCTTTTTTTTGCGCGTAAGCAACGGCAAAGTTGAAACCTTCGGTATGAGACCACGTTGGCCGCGACATCACGCGATGCGTGGAAATACCAAGGAGCCAATATGCGGAATAAATTGACATTGACCTGCGCGGCCTTGATCGTCGCCATTCCTTCTTTTGCGATCGCGCAGACCTCGGGCGCGGGCGGCGCCGGTGTTGGGAATGCGCCGAGCACCAGCGTGCCTTCCACCTCGCAGGACAAGACGCCGGGCGTGGGTTCGGCGTCGGGGCGCAGCTCGAATTCCTATCCGCCGTCGAATCCGGCGAAACCGGACGTGGACGGCATGCATCCAAGCGGTGCCGAGAGAAACAATTCGCCGAAATAATATCGGCCCGCGTCCGGGATCACAGGCGCCACGGCGGCTTCATTCGTCCCGTGGCGTCTTTGTAGCCGCGCAATGCGGCTACCAGCGCATCACCGCGCTGCCCCAGGCGATGCCGGCGCCGATCGCCATCATCAGCACCACATCGCCTTCCTTGAGCCGGCCGGCGCGGCTCGCCTCATCGAGCGAAATCGGCAAAGAGGCGGAAGACGTATTGCCGTAGCGATCGAGATTGACCCAGCATTTCTCCATCGGAATGCCGACCTTGCCGAGCACGGATTCGACGATGCGTATATTGGCCTGATGCGAGACAACGTGATCGACATCGCCCGCCGTCATGCCATTGGCCTTCAGCGCTTCCTGAAGCGTCTCCGGCAGAACGCTGACCGCATATTTATAGACCTCGCGGCCGCTCATCGCGATCTTGTTCAGTTTTTGCGCGAGGACTTCCTGCGATTGCGGATGTTTGCTGCCGCCGCCTGGAATGGCGAGCAGGCCCGCGCTTGTGCCATCGGAATGGAGATGGATCGAGAGCAAGCCGCGATTGGGATCGGATGTCGGGCCGACCACCATCGCGCCCGCCGCGTCACCAAACAGAACGCATGTATTGCGGTCCTCCCAATCGACGAGCCGGCTTAAAAGCTCGGCACCGATGACGAGGACGCGCTGTGCGCCGCCACGAATGAATTTATCGGCAATGTTCAATCCGTAAAGAGAACCGGCGCAGGCGGCGGAGAGATCGAAGGCAAAAGCACGTTTAGCGCCAAGCTTTGCCTGCACCATGACCGCGCAAGAGGGCATCGGCATATCGGGCGAGATCGTGGCGACGATGATCGCATCGAGATCCTCGGGCTTTGTCCCGGCCATGTCGAGCGCCTGGCGTGCCGCCGCGACGGCCATATCCGAGGTCACCTCGCCTTCGGCCGCGATCCGCCGCGTCTTGATGCCGGTGCGTTCCGTGATCCAGGAATCCGAGGTCGCAACCATTTTTTCGAGATCGTGGTTGGTCAGGACACGCGCCGGCGCATACATGCCGGTGCCGATAATATGCGAATAGGTCAAATGCACCGCCCTTCCAGCCAGCCCCTCGGCTGACAGATGGTTAGGCATAAGCCGAAACGGCGCGTTTCGCTAGAGAGACGGACGCCAGAGAGGCCCCGGACAAAAGAATAGGCCGGACACAAGGCCCGGCCTAATTGAAACATTGCGTGAAGAGGCTACGAGGTCAGGCGCGGCGCTTCATCTGACGCGGCAGGACGATGTCGGCCTGATCCAGCTCGTAGGAGCGCTGCAGAAAGTTGATCGTGTCGCGCGCTCCGCGCAAAACTTTGCCTTCGACGCGAGGCCGCACGGCGGCGAGGGTCCAATTGGTTCCGCCTTCGCAATGTTCGCGCGGCTGGATGGTCACCTCGTGAATGCCCTCGAAACCGGGACACACTTTCAAGGATTGGAGAATGATGGACTGCAACTCTGTGCTCGATCTTGTTTCACGGGTCATGAGCGCTCCTTGCGGGAAATGGTCATGGCTGAATGAGGTGTCGAGATTATGAGGATCGACATGATCAACGCGCAGCCCTATGAACGGCCCAGCCGACCAGATAGCCGAGCGCTCCGACGAGCAACAAAGTCTCGATCGGCTGCTTGCCGACTTGGGTTGCAATTTGGCGGGACCCATCCCTATAAGCGCGCTGACCGATGTCCGCCGCGTCGGAGATAACGTCGGGAATACGGTCCACCGCGTCGTTGAAGCCGTCCTTAGTACGGCCATAAAGATTTTGCGCCGCGCCGGCCACCTGGTCGGAGAGACCCTGGGCCTCGACGCCGGGCTTGTCGCCCGCCTTGCCAAGAAACTCTTCGCCCTTGCCGACGGCGCTCTTTACGGTTCCGTCCACGCGATTCATGTCCATAAGGCTTTTCCTCGCTTTTTCTGTGCCATGGTCGTGGCAAAACTGTTTGACCTTTGGCTAACGTCGGACTTCGCGTTCCGTTCCAGACAAGTTCACCGAACCGTGATCCAAAACAAAGGATCAGCATGAGCTGGCGCGCGAATTTGCGCCGATTCCCCTTGTGCGAACCTGCCATGGTCAAGAAAACGATGCCGAAACCGCACTACGGCGGAAAATGTTCGCGCTTTCGGCTCAGACGAAGCCGTTTTTGCGAAAATCCATTTGCCGTTGTCTATTGCCTTGCCTATGGCCTCAGCCGGCAGGCCGCTTCCCGGCAAGCGCAAATTGAATCCTGAGTGACGTCGATAAAACGTCCTTCGAGAGGACCGAATGCTGGTTTTCCATACCTCAAACGCGCGCATAGAAACGCCGGTCAACGTCACCAAAGACGCTCTGCCGCAAAATACCTCATGGATCGACGCTCTCAATCCGGATGAAAAGGAAATCGCCTTTCTTGAGCGCGTGCTCGCGATCCGCGTACCGACCTATGACCGGCTCGTCGAAATCGAAAGTTCGAGCCGGCTCGCTACGGAACACGAGCATATTTTTCTGAGTCTCCCGCTTGTGGTTCGCACCCCGGACGGCATGCCGCACACGACGCCGGTCGGTTTCGTGGTGTCGAAGGAGATCTTGCTCACCCTGCATTTCGAAACATTGAAGGCCTTCGAGACCTGCTCGGTCCGCGTTCATGTGAACGGCGAACAGCAAGACAGCATGGGCCATTTCCTGACCATCGTCGAAAGCATCATCGATCATGTCGCCGATGTCTTGGAACATGTCGGCACCGATCTCGACGATATTTCATGGCGCATCTTCAGCGAGGATGCCGCGCGCCGGCATGAGCCGCGCAAGGAAGGCGCCAATCTCCGCGGCGTGCTGCGTCAGGTCGGGCGGGCCGGCGATCTGACGGCGAAGATCAGCGACAGTCTTCTCGGCATGGGGCGTATGATCCCCTATGTCGTTGCCAATGCGGCTGCCTATCTGACGCCCACGGCGAAGCAGCGGCTCTACAGCCTTTCGCGCGACATTACCTCGCTCAACGATTACGAGACGCATCTCACCGACAAGATTCAGCTCCTCGTCGATGCCACGCTCGGCTTCACCAATGTCGAACAGAATAATGTCTTCAGGGTGCTGACAGTGTTTTCCATCATCGGGATACCGCCGACATTCGTTGCCAGCATGTATGGGATGAACTTCAAGACGATGCCGGAATATGACTGGACCTATGGCTATGCTTACGGCCTCGCCGTCATTGCTTTGAGCGCCATCATCCCGGCCGTCTGGTTCAAATGGCGGGGCTGGTGGTGAAAAACAAAAGACCCATCTTCATCGGTCTGGACTTTGAAATTGGATAAGGTTTAGTTTCAACCCATGGCAGGCGCCAAACGTATTCGACTCACCGACCGGCAATTCGGGTTGATTTCCCGCGCGCTCGCGGAACCGCGGCGCTACCGGCTCCTCAAGGAGATGAGCGCCTACGCCGATCCCATGCCCTGTACCGTCTTGCATAAGGCCCACCGCATCAGCGCCGCGACGCTCTCCCATCACGTCAAGGAATTGGAGATGGCCGGCCTGATCGAAATCGTCCGCGAAGGAAAATTTGCCAATCTCGTCCTTCAGCGCGACGTTCTCCAGGCCTATCTGAACCGGCTTTCAGAAATCTGATCCCCCTCTCTTTATTTTAAGACGGCTTCGCCTTTTTGAAAGCGGCGCCCGTGCTTTTGCCATTTTCATACTTATATAATTCGATAATTGTCGAAATGACAATTTGGTGAAAACGACGGGATCAGGAGATATCCGATGGGTAAATTGACAGGCAAAGTCGCCGTGGTAACGGGCGCCTCGAAGGGGATCGGCGCGGGCATTGCCAAGGGTCTCGCGGCCGAAGGCGCTTCCGTGGTGGTGAATTACGCATCGAGCAAGGAAGGCGCCGATCGCGTCGTCGCCGAGATCAAGGGCAAGGGCGGCACGGCTGTCGCCGTTCAAGGCGACGTGTCGAAAGCAGGTGACGTGGAACGGTTGTTTTCGGAAACGAAAAAGACCTTCGGATCGCTCGACATTCTCGTCAACAATGCCGGCGTCTATCAAGTGTTGCCGCTTGAGACGGTCACCGAGGAGGAATTCCACCGCGAGTTCAACACGAATGTGTTGGGCCTCATTCTCGCGACGCGCGAAGCGGTGAAATATTTCGGCGCCGAGGGCGGCAGCGTCATCAACATCGGTTCGACGGCAAGCCAGATCAATCCGCCCGGAATGGTCGTCTACACGGCGACCAAAGGCGCCGTGGACGCGATCACACATGTGCTTGCCAAGGAGCTTGGCCCGAAGAAAATCCGGGTGAATTCCATCAACCCCGGCGGCGTCGAGACCGAAGGCGTCCATGCCATGGGCATCATCGGAACCGACTTCGAAAAATGGATGGTGGACCAGACTCCGCTCGGGCGTCTCGGCCAGCCGGACGATATCACGCCGGTGGCTGTGTTTCTGGCCTCGCCGGACTCGGGCTGGATGACCGGCGAACTTCTCCTGGCGTCGGGCGGCATGCGATAGCTTGCCGCGCATTTCGCTATATAGCTGGGCTAGACAAACGTCCGGCTTTCGTTATATATATAAAATACCAATCGCGGCACGGTGAGCCCTCGAGCCGCATGGTGGAAAGCGTCGCTGTGCGCCAGCTTGCCGTTCGCAGCCCGGCAAAGCAAAATGCGCACCGCGCCTGATGGGCAGGTCTGAAAGATGAGGGTTTCCTCGGCCCTACTCTTCCGTCTGACAGACCTGCCCATCCTCCCTTTCAAAGCATGATCTCGAAAAGTTGCAGACTTTTCGGACCAAGATCATGCGGTAAAACAAAACTCAGAGCATGAACCATCATGCTCTACCGCTGGAGCGTTTCATGCGGCTTGGCCTGTTCTGTACCTATGAAAATCCAAGCCGCGACCAGCGCACCGCCTTCGCCGATCAAACGAGGCTTGTTGAGCATAGCGAAGCGCTCGGCTTCGACGAAGCCTGGATCGCCGAACATCATTTCAATCCGGACGCGATAAGCCCCGCCTGCCTCAATATCATCGCCTATCTCGCAGCCAAAACGCGGCATATCCGGCTCGGCTCGGCGGCCGTGCTCTTGCCCTATCATGTGCCGCTCAAAATCGCCGAGGACGTCGCGACGATCGATCTTTTGAGCGACGGGCGATTCGATTTCGGCCTCGGCAAAGGCGGGCCTTTTCCGCTGCAAAACAAGCATTTCGGCCTCGATCCCGAGGACGCCCGCGGCAAGCTGGTCGAGGGGCTCAATCTCGTTACGCGGCTTCTTTATGAAAACGACGTGCATTTCGAGGGGCAGTTCTACCGCGCCGAGGGCGTGACGCTGACGCCGAAGCCGTTGCAGCAGCCGATCCCAACCTATATGGCCACATCAACCCGCGAGACGGTGCTGCTCGCCGCGCATCACGGCTATGGCATCATGGCGGGTCCGCCCTTCCCGCTGGCGCAGGTCCGCGAAAGCGTGAAGACCTATCGCGATCTCGCCGGCACGACGCGCGACCCGAATCTCGTGCTGATCCGCTTCTATCATGTGGCGCCGACCGAGGCGCAGGCTTTGGATGAAGCCCGCGCGCTTTTGCATAATTTTGCCGAGCGCATGCAGGTGATGGCGGCCAAGCTGCAACCGGCCTGGGCCACATGGTTCGATGTCGACAGGCTGATCGCCGATTCGCTCATCGGCACGCCGGACACGATCGCGGCGAAAGCGCTGCAAATCGGCCGGGACCTGGCGCCCCGCAGCTTGATCTTGAAGCAAATCGGTCCGGATATGGCCAAACGCGCTCAAGATCTGACCTTGTTCGTCAACAAGATCAGGCCGGGCCTTATGGCAGCGTGATTCCGAAAAGCCAGAGACTTTTCGGACGAAGGTCATGCCTCGAAATAAAAGCTGAGAGCCAATTCAGCAAAGCCCCGAAGATCAGGCGCGCGGTGCCGCGGCACGGCGTGATGTGCGGCGCTCGACGACCACGGTGCGGCCAGCGCCCGCGCGGCCCGTCGGCGTCACGATCTGCTGCGAGACGGTCCGCATCGGTGCCATGGTCTTCATGACTTCGGCGCGCACCTCATCGACCGGCAGATCCATGAGCGATGCCGCGAACTCGATCTGCTCGTGCAATTGATCCGTCAGACCCTGGGCAGCCGCCATGGCTTCCTGCAAGGTCGGCGGATCGTGCCGAACCCTGCGGCCGCCATATTTCGTGTTCCAAGTCGGGTTCCAAGTCGGGTTCGAAGTCGCGCTCATAACCTGTCCGAAGCAATTAGCCGTCCACATGAGATAGAGCGCTTTTATTGCGGTGCAATAAATTTAATGCCGCACATCTAATGCAATCGGGTCATGTGATATTTCTATCAAAAGCCCCATGACGGCGGCGCGGATGGCCAATCCGTTGTTTCACGGCATGTTTTTATGCGAGGCAGGCCTTGGCAAAGGCCTGGAAGGCGCGCGCCCGATGCGAAAGCGCTTCCGATCCATCGTCCGGGATCGAATGTTTTTCCACAGCCCACATTTCGCCGAAGGTCTTGTCGTGGCCATCCGGCAGGAAGATTGGATCATAGCCAAACCCCAATCCGCCGCGCGGCGGGAAGATGAGGGTTCCGAAGACCTTGCCCTCGAAGCTCCTGACGGCGCCGTCAGGCTGCGCCAAGGAAATCGCCGAGACGAAATGCGCACGAAAAGGCGGCTTTGCACCCTTGGCGGCAAGCTCTTTTTCAAGCTTTTGCATGGCGGCGGCGAAGTCCCGTCCCTCACCCGCGTAACGCGCGGAATAAATGCCTGGCGCGCCATCGAGCGCATCGACGCAAAGACCCGAATCATCGGCGATCGCCGGCAGGCCGGAACCTTTCGCCGAAGCCAGCGCCTTCAGTTCGGCATTGGCGATGAAAGTGTCCCCAGTTTCTTCGGGCTCGGGAAGCCCGAGATCGCCCGCCGACACGGCCTCGACTCCATAAGGCTTCAAAAGCGCGGCGATCTCCCAGAGCTTGCCGGGATTATGCGTCGCGATGACGAGTCTGCCCTCGATCAATCGCGGCATTTTTATGCGATCACGCTTTTCTGCAGATCGACGAGCCGCGCGATACCGGTCTTCGCCAGATCCATCATCGCGTGCAATTCGGTCTCGCTGAACACGGCGGCCTCCGCTGTCGCCTGGATTTCGACAAGCGAGCCGCCACCCGTCATGACGAAATTGGCGTCGGTCTCGGCCGCGCTGTCTTCCTCATAATCGAGATCGAGGATCGCGGCGCCTTGCGAGATCCCGCAGGAAATCGCCGCCACATGATCGCGCAAGGGATGATCCTTGATGATCGAGCGGCCATGCATCCATTTCAAACAATCATGCAAGGCGACCCAGGCACCGGTGATCGCCGCGGTGCGCGTGCCGCCGTCGGCCTGCAGCACATCGCAATCGAGCGTGATCTGGCGTTCGCCCAAAGCCTGGAGATTGGTGACGGCGCGCAGGCTGCGTCCGATCAGACGCTGGATTTCCTGCGTGCGCCCGGATTGCTTGCCGGAGGTCGATTCGCGCCGCGTCCGCGTATGAGTGGCGCGCGGCAGCATGGAATATTCCGCCGTGACCCAGCCGCGGCCCTGGCCGCGCAACCATTGCGGCGGCTTATCTTCGAGCGAGGCCGTACACAACACATGCGTGCCGCCAAATTTCACGAGGCACGAGCCTTCCGCATAACGCGCGACTGCGCGTTCGAGCGTGACGGTCCGCAGTTCATCGACAGCACGTTTGGAAGGACGCATGGTGATCCCGGGAAAAAAGACTGCCGCTTGTAGGAGTTTGGTCCGCGTCGCGCAACTGGCACAGAATATCCTTTAAGAACATCCTTGGCCCGACGCCTAAAAATGTTTTAGCCTCGACGCGTGCGAAAAACACGCGAGGACTTCATGATGCGGCGCATTTTCTTACCGGTGATTTTAAGTCTCGCGGCGACCGCCGCCTTCGCGGCCGACAAGCCGACACGGGTCTGGAACCTGACGTCGCAAACCATCACCAATCTGCAATTGGCGCCGGCCGGCACGACAAACTTCGGCGAGAACCAATGTTTGAACGACAAGGACAAGACCGTCGAGCACGACGAGCGCCTAAAGGTCACCAATGTGGAGACCGGCTCATATGACGTTAAAGTCGGCTATGAGGATGGCCGCACATGCTTTGTGAAGGACGTCGCGGTCGAGGTCGGAAAGGTGTTCTCGATCGAGGACAAGGACCTGAAAGATTGCAAGAAGTGAGGGCTGTCCTTCCCCACACCAAACTCGGGCCTGCCCGAGTTTGGTCACTTTAGATGCGTAAGTCGGACGAGTCCGACTTGCGGTTTGGAAGGTGGCGATGGCGAAGCCATCGCCGGATGGGGTTGAAGCTAGACGTGGCACCCACCCGTCGGCTTCGCTGACACCCTCCCCTTTTCAAAGGAGGTATGTGCGCCCGCGTTCGTTGGTTATGACTCAATATGGGTATGGCCATACTCCGGATTGCTTGTAATGCAATTTAGCATTACTAAATCCCTGTGATGAGGGATTTATCATGACCACCAAATTGACCGTCACAGCCCGCGGACAGGTCACGTTCCGTAAGGATGTTCTTCAACACCTCGGCGTGCATCCCGGCGAAAAAATCGAACTGGACAAGTTGCCGGACGGACGCGTCGCACTGCGGGCGGCGCGGCCAAGCGGAACGATTGATGATTTTCTAGGCCTGCTTGCCCGCAAAACGAAAAAGGTCGCCACGCTCGAGGAGATCTAAGAGGCTGCGGCCGCGGGCTGGGCCGGACGGAAATGAAGGTCACCGCCGACACCAATGTCCTCGTCCGCGCCGTCGTCCGCGATGACGAACGGCAGGCGCGCGCCGCAGCCAAGGCGCTTAGGGAGGCCGAGATCATCGCCGTCTCGCTGCCGAGCCTCTGCGAATTCGTATGGGTGCTGCGCCGGGTCTATGATTTTGGCGCGCCGGAGATTGCCGCCGCGATCGAAACGCTTATCAATACGGCAAATGTTGCCGTCAATCGGGCGGCGACTGAGAGCGGATTGTCGATTCTCAAGGCCGGCGGCGATTTTGCCGATGGGCTGATCGCTTATGAGGGGACTTGGCTCGGCGGCGAGACCTTCGTGTCTTTTGACAAGAAAGCGATTGCTCTGCTCGCGAAACAAGGACAGCCGACGAAGCTGTTGGCGTGAAGCATCAGCAGGTAAGCCTGCGCTGGCTCATCCCTCCCCTGAAAGGTGAAGCTGGCGATGGCGAAGCCATTGCCGGACGGGGTTGAAACTAGACGCGACACCCCACCCGTCAGCTTCGCTGACACCCTCCCCTTTTCTAGGGGAGGGATCGCCAATGATCCAGATGCGGACCTATTCCACCGGCGCCGTGGCCTTCAGGCGCCGATAGACATAGTCCGGAATCGGCGCGTTATCGTCGGCGAACATCTCCGTCACCGCCGCGATCTTGTCGTGGTGAGGCGAGAGATGGCAGACCGGATCGGCCTCCGTCGCATCGCCGGTGAGCGCCAGCGCCTGACAGCGGCAACCGCCGTAATCGATCAATTTGCGTTCGCAGGAGCGGCAGGGCTCCTTCATCCAGTCCGTGCCGCGGAACGCATTGAAGGCCGGCGAAGCGCTCCAGATGTCCATCAGCGAATGATCGCGGACGCTCCAATGTTCGAGATTGGGGATCGTCTCCGACGCATGGCAGGGCAAGGCCATGCCCTTCGGCGTGATGTTCATGGTGCGCTTGGCCCAGCCGCCCATGCAGGCTTTGGGATGTTTCGCATGATAGTCCGGGATGACATGATCGATGACGATCGTGCCCGCATATTTGCCTTTCAGCGCTTCGACCTCGGCGATCGCAATTTCAGCCTGAGCGCGGGTCGGCATCAGCGCGGCACGGTTGACGAGGCCCCAGCCATAATATTGCGCATGGGCGATCTCGACACGCCTTGCGCCGAGTTCGACTGCGAGTTCCACCATGCGGCCGGCGCGCGTGACATTGGCGCGATGGATGACGGCATTGACCGTCAGCGGCAGGTTGTTGTCCGTCACAGCCTTGGCGACGATCTGCTTCTTGGCGTAGGCGCCTTCATAGCCCGCGATCTTATCGGCCGATTTCGCTTCGGCGTCCTGGATCGAAAGCTGGACGTGGTCGAGGCCAGCGTCGGCCAGCGCCTTCACCTTCTCCGGCGTCAGGCCGATGCCCGAGGTGATGAGATTGGTATAGAGCCCCACCTTGTAGCAATGCGCGACGATCTCAAGGAGATCATGCCTAGCTGCGGGCTCACCACCCGAAAGATGCGCATGCAGAACACCAGCGGCGGCCGCTTCCGAAAAAACGCGAAGCCAGGTCTCGGTATCGAGCTCGTCGGCGCGGGCATCCATCTCGAGCGGATTGGAGCAATAGGGGCAGCCGAGCGGGCAGCGATGCGTGAGTTCGGCCAGAAGGCCGACCGGCGCGGCGACGGCGGGTTTCGGCGGGACAACAGGTGCGTTCACAGGTCCACCATCCGTTTGGTTGCGAGTTCCGTCAGCATGGCGCGCACATCTCTATCGATGATGGCGCGATCCGCTTTGAACGTCGCGGCGAGATCGTCAACGATCTCACTCAATGTGGCGACGCCGTCGCAGCGCTTCAAGATTTCGACGGCGATCGCATCGGTTTTGACGACGCGCTCAGGCGCCAGCAACATCCATTCATTGCGCGTCTCATCGAGCTTCAGCCGAACGCCGCGCGGCAGATGCGGCTTCGACTGATCCTCGAGTTGGACAGGTCCGCTCACGCCGCCTTGCCTTGCTGAGCCACATGGGTGCCGGGCACCCAGACGCCGGCCGGCGGCAGCTTGTCGATATAGGCCGTCCAGATCGCGTCGAGCTGCGTCCAAAGCACATGGCATTTGAATTCGAGCGCGGCGACGACGAGATCCTGCTGTTCGCGCGTCTTGGCGTGTTCCTTGACGTAAGCCAGAGCAAACTCGCTGTCGCGCTTGGCCTGTTCCGGCCGCGCGGTGAAATAGGCGAGCGTCTCTTTGCTGACGAAATCATAATGGGCCAGCATGCCGGTGACGCGTTCACCGATGATCGTCGGCGAAAAGAGTTCGGTCAGAGAAGACGCCACCGCCTCAAGCAAGGTGCGCTCCTTGCAGAAATTAATATAGGCATCGACCGCGAAACGCGTGCCGGGCAGAATGCCCACCGTCGATTTCACATAATCGCGCGAGAAGCCGAGACTGTCGGTGAGCTTCAGCCAGCGCTCGATACCGCCATCGCCTTCCTTGAGCCCGTCGTGATCCTCAATGCGCTTGCGCCAGGCGCGACGATCGTCGGCATCGTTCATGCGGGTCAGGACGGCCGCGTCCTTGATCGGAATCGAGGCTTGATAATAGTAGCGATTCAGCGCCCAGGCCTGCACTTCTTCGTAAGTGCATTGGCCGCTGTACTGGCGCTTATGGAAGCGGTGGAGATTATGGTAGCGCTCGGCGCCCGTAAGGCGCAAAACGGCTTCCAATTCATCGTGGCTCATCAGAGCATCGGACTTGCCCGGCTGGCTCATAGCGTCACCCTCCTCATCATATCAGTTTTAAAGCGCATCACTTCGGGGAGCGCTTCCGATCGGAAATTCCGACCGGTTAGAATGTGTTCGAGATGTCTCGGCCGAATTTGTTCTGAATCAAAAAAGCCGGGTTACATTTTCGAAAGGATTCCTAAAGAACGACTTCCATTCCGTCATAGGCGACGTCCCATCCGGCCGCCGTCACCTTTGCCCGCTCCGGCGAATCCTCGATCAGAACCGGGTTCGTATTATTGATATGCACGAAGATCTTGCGGCCGATGTTGACATCGGCGAGCGAATGCAAAGAGCCCTTTTCGCCGCTCATCGCGACATGGCCCATGCGCCAAGCGGTTTTTTGCGAGAGGCCGAGATCGACCATTTCCGTATCGGTGAAGGTCGTGCCGTCGAAGAACAAAACTTCCGCGCCGGAAATGCGCTCCTTGACGGCGGGTGTCACTTCCGCGCAGCCGGGTATGTAAAAGAACGTCTTCTGCCCATCTGTGATTTCGAGGCCGACCGTGTTTTCGGTCAGGCCGCCGATCTCGACATGATCCTTCTCCATCCAGAGAGGATCCTTGCCGGGAACCGCGAAGGGCGTCACGAAGAGGCCGAGGCCCGTATCGATGCGCTGATCGAGCGACACCGCGTTGGTTTGAACAAGGTTCTTGTTCAGCACGCCGAAGACGCCGACCGAAGTCTGCGCCAGCGTGGTCTTGCTGCCGAAGAGCGCAAAACTCTGCGACTCTCTGAGCGTCAGCAATCCGGTCAGATGATCGACGTCGCCATTGGTGACGTAGACGCCGGCTATGGGTGATTGCCTGCTCGCACCGCGTGGATGCAGAAACGGCGACGAGAGGATTTGCTGGCGAAGATCGGGCGAGGCGTTGAGCAGAAGCCAACGTTCACCGTCGGCACTGATCGCCAAGCTCGATTGACTTCTTGGCTTGACCCGCTTGTCGCCGCTCCAAGCCAGCTGGCAGACCGGACAGAGGCAATTCCACTGGGGAAAACCGCCTCCGGCCGCC
>JAATEW010000155.1 GCA_015655535.1 Hyphomicrobiales bacterium
ATTAAGTCCTTCAAGAAGGGCTTGAGTGACGAAGAGGCCGGCAGCACTGAGCAGGCGCGCGCGCCCGAGCCGGTGCGTTCGCTCGACCATCAGCCGGTACCCGAGGCCAGCAAGATGTCGGAGACGCATAAGGTCGGCTAGAGCGGGATGAGCAAAAGTGTAAGCGGTTTTGCGCCCGCATCCCGCTCTAAGTCTTTAGAATCGATCACGTTCATGATTTCGGATCGACCCGATTCGAAATCGTCGTGATCTAGAGCCGGCCTGCGTCACATCCATGTTCGATTTCGACTTCGGCAAACTCTTCATCATCGGGATCGTGGCGCTGATCGTCATCGGGCCGAAGGACTTGCCGCGCGTCTTGCGGCAAGTCGGCCAGGCCGTCGCCAAATTGCGGCGCATGTCGGCGGATTTCCAAAAGCAGTTCATGGATGCCATGCACGAGGCCGACATGGCGGATATCAAGGCCGAAGCCCAGAAATTGGCGGAGGCCGCGCGCGCCAATGTCGCCTATGACCCGATCCGCGAGGTCAAAAGCCAGATGACCGAGGCCGTGAAGGCCATAGACGCTCCAAAATCTACGCCGATAACATCTACGCCCATCTCATCCAAGCCAATGCCGTCCGAGTCGGTACCATCCGAACGGATGTTGCCGGCGCAAGCCGCCGAAATCCCCGCGGAAGGTCCGATGCAAGGTCCGCCGGTCGAGGTCGAGCTCCGGGTCGAGCCGGACCTCGCGCAGGAGCCCGCAATGGTCAAGACGGCGCCCCCGGCTGCGTCATGACCAAGCCATGAATCCGCAACCATGACCGACGCCGATATCGAGGCCACGCGAGCCCCCCTGATCGATCATCTGATCGAGCTTCGGGCGCGGCTGATCAAGGCGCTGCTCGCCTTCCTTGTCATGTTCGCTATTTGTTTCTATTTCGCCAAGGATATTTACAATCTCCTCGTCGTGCCCTTCGAGCATGTGGCTGGGGCGGACGCGAAGCTGATCTACACCGCGCCGCAGGAATATTTCTTCACCCAGATCAAGGTCGCGGTTTTCGCCGCTGCCTATCTCTCTTGTCCGATCATTTTCGCGCAGATCTATGCTTTCGTGGCGCCGGGGCTCTATCGGCACGAGCGCGGCGCCTTCGCGCCTTATCTTTTCGCGACGCCCTTCTTCTTCGCGCTGGGCGCCTTGCTCGTCTACTTCGTCGTCATGCCGAATCTTTTGAGCTTTTTCATCGGCATGCAGCAGGCGAAGGAGCCGGGGCGGGCGCAGATCGAGCTTCTGCCGCGCGTCAGCGAATATCTCTCCTTGATCATGACCTTGATCTTCGCCTTCGGCCTGACCTTTCAGCTTCCCGTGGTCCTGACGCTTTTGGGCCGGGTCGGGATCATCGATTCGGCTTTTCTGCGGGCGCAAAGGCGCTACGCCGTCGTGCTCTGCTTCATCGTCGCGGCTCTGCTGACGCCGCCCGACATCTTCTCCATGTTGGCGCTTGCCGTCCCGGCTCTGCTCCTCTACGAGGCGTCGATCGTCGCCGTCGCGATGATCGAGAAGAAGCGCGCTCAGGAACAGGCCGAAGCCGGCGGGACGTAACCCTCTCCCAATGGGAGAGGGTCGCTTGCGGAGCGAGCGGGGTGAGGGGTTATGATTCTCACCATGAATGCACTGGGCGGGATGCTTCGAACCGGTTTCTCTTATATGGAGAACCTAACCCCTCACCCGGTCGGCTGCGCCGACCACCCTCTCCCTCTGGGAGAGGGTTCACAGCGAGCCTTATGCTGCTGCCATGTACGACATCAAATGGATTCGCGAGAACAAAGCCCTCTTCGACGAAGGCCGCAAAAGGCGCGGGCTCGATCCGCTCGCAGACGTGCTTCTCACGCTGGACGACACGCGCCGCGCCGCCATCGCCAAGAGCCAGCAGGCGCAGGAGCGCCGCAACGCCGCCTCGAAAGAGATCGGCGCGGCCATGAAGGCCAAGGATCAGGCCAAGGCCGATGCGTTGAAGGCCGAGGTCGCGGATCTGAAGGACGCGCTGCCGGTCTTTGAAGCGGAAGAACGCGAGGCGATCGAAGCGCTCGACAAAGCGCTGTCCGAAATCCCCAATACGCCCTTGCCCGACGTGCCTTTCGGGCATGACGAGAACGACAATCCAGAACTGCGCGAAGTCGGCGAGATCCCGCAATTTTCGTTTCAGCCGAAAGAGCATTTCGAGATCGGCGAAGGCTTGGGCCTCATGGATTTCGAGACGGCGGCGAAATTGTCCGGCGCGCGTTTCGTGGTGAACAAGGGGCCACTCGCTAGGCTCGAACGCGCGCTCGGCCAATTCATGCTCGATCTGCATACGGGCGATCATGGCTACGTGGAAGTAAACCCGCCGATCCTCGTCAAAGACGACACGATGTTCGGCACGGCGCAATTGCCAAAGTTTTTGGAAGATCAATTCTTTGCCAGCACTGTACCGCTCGAAGATTATGCCTTCGATAAAATGATCGAAGTTACATTTTCCGAAAATCGGAAAATGCAGCTCGAAGGCATCTTGCCGTCGATATCACTCGATAAGTTAGAACAGGAATTAACTTCCGGAGTTCGGCTTCAGCGAGATCTTGCATGTCAAAATAGACGCTGGCTCATCCCCACCGCCGAAGTGCCGCTCACCAATCTCGTGCGCGAATCGATCCTCGACGAGACGCAACTCCCGATGCGGCTCACTGCTTGCACGCCCTGTTTCCGTGCCGAGGCGGGCTCGGCCGGGCGCGATACGCGCGGCATGATCCGCCAGCATCAATTCACCAAGGTCGAACTCGTCTCGATCACGACTCCCGAGCAATCCCTCGCCGAGCACGAGCGTATGTTGGGCTGCGCCGAAGAAGTGCTGAAGCGCCTCAAACTGCCCTATCGCGTCGTGACGCTCTGCACCGGCGACATGGGCTTTGCCTCGCAAAAGACCTATGACATCGAGGTCTGGCTGCCGGGGCAAGGCAAATATCGCGAGATTTCCTCTTGCTCCGTCTGCGGCGATTTCCAGGCGCGGCGCATGAAGGCCCGCTATCGCCCCGAAGGCAAGAAGGACACGGTCTTCGTGCATACGCTGAACGGCTCCGGCGTCGCCGTCGGACGCGCGCTCGTCGCCGTGCTTGAAAATTATCAGAACGCGGACGGCTCCGTCACGGTGCCTGACGCATTGCTGCCCTATATGGGCGGCCTCACGAAAATCGAGAAACGTTGATGCGGATTCTGGTTACCAATGACGACGGCATTCACGCGCCGGGCCTTGCCGTGCTGGAGCGCATCGCGGCGAGCCTTTCGGACGATGTCTATGTCGTGGCACCCGAGGCCGATCAGTCCGGCGTCGCGCATTCGCTCTCGCTCAACGATCCTTTGCGCCTGCGGAAAATTTCGCCGCGCCATTATGCGGTGAAGGGCACGCCGACCGATTGCGTCATCATGGGCGTGCGCTCGATCATGCTCGCTGCGCCGCCCGATCTCGTGCTCTCCGGCGTGAACCGCGGCCATAATATAGCAGAAGACGTCTCTTATTCCGGCACGATCGCCGGTGCGATGGAAGGCACGTTTCTCGGCATCCCGTCGATCGCTTTGTCGCAAGCCTATGGGCATCACGAGGATCAGAGCACGACGGAGCGATGGGACTGCGCCGAGAAACATGCGCCGGGCCTCATCAAGCAGATCCTCAAGGCGGGGATCGATCCGAATACGTTCATCAATATCAATTTCCCGGATTGTCCGGCGGATAGAGTCGAAGGCACCTCCGTCACTGTCCAGGGGCGGCGCGATGCGCAGACGATGAAGATCGAGCCGCGCCATGACGGGCGCGGCAATCCCTATTATTGGATCGCCTTCGAGCGGTTTACGTCGGCGGTCGGGGCGGGCACCGATCTCGAGGCCATACGCTCTAATCGTATCTCGGTCACGCCGCTGCGCATCAATATGACGGACGAACCTTCGATCGCGCGCTATATGCAAGTCTTCGGCGCTTGATCCGAAGTCCGGGCTTTTGAGTTATGATCCAGCGGTATCGATCCGACTCACTCAGATCAGGCTCTAGGAATGACCGCCGCGCCGCCGACCCTGTTTGATTTTCTCGGCGAGGAGGTCTCGAACGCCGAGGAACGCGCGGCCTTTCACATGCGCCTGCGCGCCCGCGGCATTCAGGATCTCGCCGTCTTGCGGACGCTCGAACTCGTGCCGCGCGCGCTCTTCGTGCCGCATCGCTATGCCGATCTCGCGCAAAAGGACGTCGCTTTGCCGATCGGTTGCGGGCAGACGGTCTCCGAGCCCGGCCTTGTCGCGCAGATGATGGAAGCGCTTGAACTTGCCAAGCATCATCGCGTCCTCGAAGTCGGCGCGGGCACCGGCTATACGGCGGCGATCCTGGCGCAGCTCGCCGGCGAAGTCATTTCGCTCGAGCGCTTTCAAAGCCTTGCCACCGAGGCCCGCTCAAGGCTCGGACAGATGGGCATCGATAATGCCGGTGTGGTCTGGGGTGACGGACTCGCGATTCCGCCAGAGGTCGGAGCCTTCGACCGGATTCTCGTCGAAGGCCGTCTCGATGATGGGCCGGAGGCGTTCGCGCCTTTGCGGGAGTAGGGCGGACTTCTGATCTTCGCGCGCCATAATCCG
>JAATEW010000185.1 GCA_015655535.1 Hyphomicrobiales bacterium
AGTTGCTTGGTGTTCAGCCGCTTTCTAAGCAAGGGCAAGATCACTATCGTTGGGGACCGAGGCGTCGTCTCTGGGACCGTCGCAAGCCAACCGCCCTCTATCCCAATAGCTTGGAATTGACTTAAATCCTCGATCTGTGATTGGGCCTTGAGGCATCGCGGCGCATCATCAGCTTTTGATGACACGGCGCGAAAGCGCGCCGTCAGTGGTTATATTCCTTTTTTCGGAGTTCTTGTCAGGGCGAGCATATCTGGACAAGAAATGCTCGCGCGCGCGTGCCTCTGCATTGGCTCGCGAAACGGGGGGACGGAGTGGTTTGGGCGGAGCAATGATTACACTTTGACCGATAGGCAACGATTGCAGCATTGCCACATTGAAGATGGGGATCTCAGCAAATGAGCGTCAAATGGCACCCGCATCGTATTGGATCTATTACATCGGCTCGGAGCAGCTCGTTTTAAGTGCCGAACCTCTCACTGCTAGTAGCGACAACAATGCCATACAGAAGGCCAAAATGATGGCCGGCAGCCGGGTGGTCGAGCTTTGGCTGCGCGATCGGTTCGTGGCGCGGATAGAAACCGCGAACAAGAGAGCTCTTCGTGCAATTGGCTAAGCCTTCCCAGCCCGCAATTTTTGCTGCGGCCAAAGGGTGTCACACGGATTTGGAATTCTCATCGATAAAGCAGGCATCCAGTGTCGCTGTTAATTCAGTGGGCGAAAACGGCTTATGCAAAGAATAAGTGGCGCCGAATTTGATGGACCATTCAAGGAAATTTAATGGGATTTTCCGATTCAAAGATTTGTAGCCGGACATAGCAATGATGGGGATCGCCGGCCTTCGTTGACGGACGATCTTAATCAACTCTATACCATCCATTTCTGGCATGAACAAATCGGCCATTATCAGGTCGAATTCGGATGTTTTAAGGGCCGCAAGGGCAAGCCGTCCATTATCGACGGTGACCACAACATGCCCGCGTCGCGCCAAGGAAAATTCAATCGCGAGCTGCACAGATCTATCGTCATCAACGACCAGGATCCGGCGTAGCGCACTACTTTCCACGGGCCGAACGCTTTTGGTTTTAAACGGTCCGGCCGATATTCGGCGCGCCGCGACCCGCGGGACGTCGTTTCGTGCCGACCCGAACCACCGCCGCACCTCGTTTCCATCGGTGTCAAAGACGACGAACCCTTGTGGCGGAGTTTGCGGATAGGCGTGACGCATACCCGACAGCCTGGCTATACATGACGAAACAATCGTATCTAAGTCGCGGTGGAGGTCAGTCTCCGTTTTAACGGGCTGCTCTTTAGCGTTATGGGTCACCCACTTTATGGTCGACATGGCAAAGCCTCCGAATGCAGTAAGGCTGACCATAGGCATTGTGAAACAAGTAAGGTGCTTAAATTTTATGGGGCTTATACCTAGGCCAAGGCACTATCTTTTCCGCCTACCTTCATGCGTCGGTGTACTCCCACCGATCATGGCGAATTCTGTTTTCGTTAATTCATTGCACTTTAGCGATGAGTGGATCGCGACCTATGCCGCTAAACGGTGAAGCATAGCAACAACATCGCCGTAATTGTAAGGCTTCGGCAGAAAGATGGCTCGATCCGGCAAGTCGACAAATTCCGAGCCACATCGAGCCGAGGTGATGATGAGTTCGATCGGCGGCCACCGATTCCTGACAAAAGCCGCGAGCTTCATGCCATCCATAGAGCCGGGCATTTGAATGTCGGTGAAAACGATCCGAATGTCGGAACGTGACTTAAGGATGAATATAGCCTCATCGGCATTTGTCGCTTCAACGACATCAAAGCCTGCTCCCGCTATGACATCGGCAGCCATTAAACGGAGAAGATGCTCATCCTCGACGATGAGGACGGTCGCCTTCACAGCTGCATCTACGGAAATCATTGGTTGCGCCCATCTGCCACCAGCTCATTCGTCGGAGCGGGCAATGATGGTGAGCAATCGTCGCCATGGGCGTAACGCCCATGAACAGCTTTAGTTCCCCGATCCGCAGGTCGGAAACGATCGCCGTCTGGCTCGGTAGCTTGTCGAGTCTCGCCTTGCAATTCCGCGCCGCCCGCCTTCTTAAGCCGGTGCCGACCGAGCCTTTTAATGCAACCATCGGTGAGCACGGTTGCGACATGGATTGCTCCACGCCGATCACTGTGAATCTCACGGGTCAGGATCTCGCGGTAAGACGCTTGTCGCTGGCGTCTATGGTTTCAACAACGCGGCACAATTGACAGGGACCCTCGTTCTCAACGGTCAGGACAACCCCAACTCCGTCTTCATCTTCAACATCAACAGCACGCTGACGACGGCCAGCGCTTCGAGCATTTTGCTTACCAACGGCGCGCAGGCCAGCCATGTGTTCTTCAGGGTCGGCAGTTCCGCGACGCTTGGTACGTCCACCTCGTTCCAGGGAGATATACTCGCACTGACGAGTATCACGCTCGATGCGGGCGCCACGATCATTTGCGGCGACGCATTGGCGCAAAACGGGGCGGTTACCTTGAACGGCAATACGATCACGATCTGTACGACATCTGGCGGCGGGGGCAGTGGCGGCAGGGGTGCCGCCGGCTCAGTCACCGGCACTGGCGCGCTCGCCGGACTGCCGGCCAATGCCACCGCGAACGAGCGCGCCGTCGCCATCGCGATTGATAACTTCGTCCGCAATGGCGGGACATTGTCCGTCGCCTTTGCAAACCTCATCGCCTTTTCGCCACCGACGCAGCTCGCTGCGGCGTTCGATCAGCTTTCGGGCGAAGCTGGCACTGGCGCCGCCCAGGCGGGCACGCAAGTGATGAATTCCTTTCTGTCGCTGGCGACAAACCCTTTCATTGGCGAGAACCGGCCTTACTCTGAGCCGGTCCGCCGGCCCTTGATCGTCAAGGGACCGCTGCCGGCCGATCCTGCCCCGGCGCCGAGCCGATGGAACATCTGGGCGGCCGGGTATGGCGGGCAAGGCCAAGTGTATGGCGATCCAACCGGGGTTGGAAGCCATGACAGATCGGTCAGTATGGCCGGTTCTGTTGTGGGGCTCGACTATCTTGTCCTGCCAAACACTGTGGCTGGTTTCGCACTCGGCGGAGGCGGTGCACGCTTTGGTCTGTCGGACGCTTCTGGCAGCGGACATAGCGACATGGCCGACAGGCGGGCATCAGGTGCGCCTGAAAAGGCACTGTATCTTATAAGTACATGGCCGAGAAAGCATGTCGCCAATCTCCACGGTCAGCAAAGCAGGTTTCTGCCGGAACCTGCCTTTGGAAAAGGGAGCGTTCGCTTCTAAT
>JAATEW010000138.1 GCA_015655535.1 Hyphomicrobiales bacterium
GACGGTTTCGTCGAATATTACCGGGAGGCGGAGTCCGGCCTCGCTAATCATGGATGGAAAGACAGTCAGGACTCGATCTTTCACGCGGATGGATCGGAGGCGCGTGGCCCGATCGCGCTTTGCGAGGTGCAAGGCTATGTCTATGCCGCCAAGCGCGCCGCGGCGGCATTGTCCAAAATGCGTGGAGACATATTCAAGGCCGAAGAGCTGGATATGCAGGCCGAGGCGTTGCAACTGCGGTTCCACGAGGCCTTCTGGTGCGAAGAGATCGGCACCTATGCACTGGCTTTGGATGGCGCCAAAAACCCCTGCCGTGTGCGCTCTTCCAATGCCGGACATGCGCTTTTCGCCGGGATCGCCTATCCGGCCTATGCGGCGCGCGTGGCCGATTGCCTGACAAGGCCAGACGCCTTCAGCGGATGGGGCATTCGCACAATTTCGTCGGGGGAGAGTCGCTATAATCCTTTATCCTATCACAACGGCTCGATCTGGCCGCATGACAACGCGCTCATCGTCTGGGGCTTCGGCCGCTATGGCCTGAAGGCGCAGGCCGCCAAAGTCTTTTCCGGCATGTTCGACGCCGCGAGCTATCAGGAATTGCGGCGCTTGCCTGAGCTTTTTTGCGGCTTCGGACGAAGGCGCCGGCGTGGCCCGACCGCCTATCCGGTCGCCTGCGCGCCGCAGGCCTGGGCCTCAGCGGCTCCTTTCGCACTCCTCTCCGCATGTATCGGATTGAGCTTGCGGCATGAAGACAATGAAATCTATTTCACGGAGCCGCGATTGCCTGACTTCCTCGACGACTTGACGATACGCAACTTGAGGCTTGGCGAGACGCGCGCCGATATCCGCTTGCGCCGCGATGGCAATGACGTCACCGTAAATGTGTTGTCGCGCGAGGGCACCGCTCGTATCGTTCAGAGCAAGTGAGCTGGTTCGCCACGCTCTTTGCATACCACCCGACGGCCATGGAAGTCCGCTTCCGCCGCCAAAGATAAAAAGGCCCCGCCGACATCAAGTCGACGGGGCTTTTCATGTCTTGGAGGCGCTTCGGGGCGGCCGTACAGATCGGCAATCCTAGCCATGCGGTGGCGAAACATAGCCACGAGCTGATAGGCGAGCGTGCTCGCGCCGGCATTTACAATGCGCTGAGGCTGAGGAGTTAAAGTGATTCTTTGAGATCGCGGGCGACGCTCAACGAAACCTTCTTGCTCGCCTTGATCTTTATGGCTTCACCGGTCGCGGGATTGCGCCCCATGCGAGCCGCGCGTTTTTTGACCTGCAGAATGCCAATACCGCTGATCCGGACCTTCGATCCTTTCTTCATGGTTTTGACGATCGTCTCGATCATGTCGTTGAAGAGCGATTCCACTGTCCGCTTTGGGAGCTCGTAGGCTGCGGCCAAATCCACGCCGATCTGCTTGAGGGTCACGGTCTTTACGGCGACTTTTGGCGTGGCGGATGTTTTCGCCGATGTCGCGGCGGATCGGGCGGCGACTTTGGGCTTGGCTTTCGCGCGGGCAGCAGCTGGCGGAGAAGCTTTGGTTTTCGGCTTTGAAACAGGCATCAAAAGTTCTTTCTGTTAGATGAAGCGAATCGTACACCCAAGCGGCTTACCAAAAAGTGCCTGGCACATAAAGAACCCCACGTTTTTCCGTTTCCCGCCCGAGGCTCAGGCAGTGCGCATGGTTATGGCCTTGCAGCGTCCCGCTGCCTTTGGCTGATCCACCATGTCAAACCGCCGAGTGCGATGATCACCAGCGTGACGGTGCTCAAGAGGAGCGGCGACTGGTCGAGCCAACCGACGCCCGGTACAGCCAGGAATAGCGCCACGCCGACTGCGCAGATCCGCCACACCTTCGCCTGGACACCCGCTACGAAAGTGCCGAGGGCCAGTAAAATCATCATGGTGAGCGAGTCGGCGTTAGCATTCAGAACGCCCGCCACGTCTCTATTGTAGAGCAGATAGATAGCAACCATTAAGGCGCTCCAATGCAGCGCCAGCGAGTAGACGAGCGATACGCGTTCTTGTCTTGTTGCGAAGTGGCGCCATCCTGCGACGATCGAAATGACACCGAATATCGGTGTCAGAATAACCCAATATGTGACAGGCAGTCGAAAAGCCAAGCCCACGAGCGCCAGTAAAAGCATTATGATAAACGGCAAGTCATGAAGCAGCCAGCGTATGGAGATGGGCATATGCGACGGTCCCACTATGTGCGCGGCTTCGGTTTTCCGGTCACCGCAATTCCCGCCAATCACTATATCATCGTTTCCCAAATCGTCTTCGATCGACGCGATCAACGCGGCCCTGGAATCGGCCGGTATAGGGTTCATCCCGGAAAACGGATCGAAATCGGGCGTTCGGTTCAAGAAGAGGCCATGACGTCCGCGCAGGTTAGAGGGCCATAAAGCAGCTCGAACGGGCGCATGGCAAAAACGAGATCGTGGAAACAAGAGCAGGCGAGCGTAAATAGCCAAAAGGGACAAGCCCAAATGAGGTTTGCGCGCTTGGCCGCCTATGGATCCTTCAGAGTCCAGATCGCGGCGGCGGAAGTTTCATGACCGGTCAGCCGGAATGGCTTTTCGTTGAAGTGGCAACGGTGGCCCTTGAGGCCGGCATAAAGCTGTTGCGCGCGTCAGCTCATGCGGCCTTAGCCAAAACGGCCTCTTGTTTATTGAGGATTTCGATCACGCGCTCGCATAGCGACCGTCGTAGATCCGAGGTCCGCGTGCCGAAGCGATGACAATGGATGTGGCCGCCGGCTTTGAATTCGTCGCGTGCTTGCGCGACCGCGGCCTGGCAAAGCTCGAAACAATGGGCATGGACATGCTCGGTATGCGCGAACGTGCCGATCTTGCCGGATTGGTCGATCTTAAAGAGCAAGCCGCTCTCTTCTTCGACGATCCATGGGATCGCGAAATCTAGCGTAAATCTCATGCGGGCACCTTTTCCAAAATAGCCAGAAGCAAGGGCAGGTCTATATGAACCAATCTTGCCGGGTTGGATGCCCAATTTTGACCGTTCCGTTGCAACGATGCGCGCGAAGCGAACTGCGCCGCGAATACACTGCGCCGATTCTGCGAAAGGAATGGATCAACATGAGCCGCGGATGCGCGCCGCCGCACAAAATGTCTCGAAGGTTCAAGCCGGGGCAAGCCCGGCTTGAACCAATCGAAAATCATCGTGATCGAGGTGGCATTACCTTGCGATCTCGCTGTAGCGATAGATCGCCGGCGATGTGTCAAACGGACTGGGACTTCAGCCTTTCTTGCGGCTGACGGCCCAGACGTAAGCTGTCAGCGCATCGACATCGGCATCGGAGAGGTCTGCGCCACCCTTCGGCGGCATGGCGCCTGGATGCTCCTTCGGTTCTTCGACACCTTTGACGATGGTCTCCTTGATGGCCGCGAGGCTGCCGTCGCCCCAAAGCCATTTGCCGCTGGTGAGATCGGGACCGATCGGCCCGCCTCCCGCGTCGCCGCCATGGCAACCCGCGCAAGTTCCGCCATCCGCGCCGGTGAATATGGCGCTGCCATGTGCGACTTGTTCGGCCGTCCCGCCGGGCGGTACCGGCAGGGACGAGAGGCCCGCGCCCGCGTCCGGATGCACGCCTTCGGGCGGCAAAACGCTTTCCGAAGACGCGGCTTCCTTCGCGGGGCTTGGCGCCGCCGCGATTTTGGCATTGGCATCTCCCTTATAGGTGACACGCCAAATGCGTCCGTTCTGATCGTCGGAAATATAGAGCGCGCCATCGGGCCCGACAGCAACGCCGGACGGGCGATGCGCGGCGCGCCCAGGTTCCTTGACCGCACCGGCGAATCCGTCGGCGAAGACAATATAATCCCCGGCCGCTTTGCCATCGGCCAGCGGCTGGAAAACAATATTATAGCCGGCTTGCGGCGACGGCGCGCGATTCCACGATCCGTGGAACGCGATGAATGCGCCGCCCTGGTAGGCCTTGGGAAAGGCTTTGCCCTCATAGATCGTCATGCCGTTGGGTGCCCAATGGGCCGGGAAGGCCGCAACGGGTTCCTGTTTGCCGGCGCAGCGGCCGACCGCTTTGCCGCCGTCTCCGCCATACTCCGGGGCCAGAACGAGCTTCTTTTGGTTGGGATCGTAATAGCAATAAGGCCAGCCGAAGTCGGCATTCTTCTTCAGCTCCACCACCTCTTCCGAGGGAAGTTCCGCGCCTTGCTTCGGCGTGTAGAGCTTGCCCCAGCTTTCGGCGAGCTGGTCGCGGCCATGCTGGGTCGCAAAGAGCCGGCCCTTGGCGTCGAAGGCAAAGCCTTCGCCATTGCGCAGGCCGGTCGCGTAGCGTTCGGCGGGTGAGAATTTTTGGCCCGTCTTTTTGGTATCAAATCGCCAAATGCCGCCGCGCGTTTCAAGCTCGGTACAAGGATCGGTTCCGACGATGCCCGTCATCCTGTTTTTCGGCTGACAACTGTTGGTCGCAGATCCGAGATCGACATAGAGCGATCCATCCTTGCCGATGATGAAGGGATGCATTGGATGGTCGCCGGTGATCGGCATGCCGGAGACGATGACCTCGGGCTTGCCCTTGAAGGAGACACCATCGGCGGAAAGGGGATAGGCTTCGATCCGGTCATTGACCTCGGCGAACAGCTTGCCATCATAGAGCCCGATGCCTGTACCGCCGGCGGACCCGCCCTTCTGATCCAAGCCGAAGCGGACGATGACGTCGGCCTTGCCGTCGCCGTTCGTATCCTTCAAGGCGACGAGAAATCCGCCGTCCGGCAGCGCATTGTCCTTATAATAGACGCCGCTCCAGGTGTTGACGTAAACGACGCCGTTTGGCGCAACCGCCATGTGCCTTGCATGTCCGATCTTGTCGGCAAAGACCGTCGCGCTGAACCCGGGCGGAAGCGTGATGCCGCCATTGTCTTCTGTCTCGCCTGCCGCTTTATCCGTCGTCAGAGCGTCCGCGAGCGGTATGGAACGCAGTTGAAACGTTGGCAATGGGGCCGTCTTGCCGAGATGATCGAGCTGTCCTTCGGCAACGAAGATGATGTCGCCCGCGACCGTCACACCCGTCGGTCCAGCGAATGGCTTAACGGTGTCGACCGTCGCCTTATCGCCGGAAACGGTCACATGATCCAATGTGCCGGCACCTTCGACCATCAGAAAACCGCCCTTGATGGGCTTCAACGCGTCAGGATGCGTGAGCGGGCGCGACGTGGAAAGCTTGGTGAGCTTGCCTGGCGCCCCATCCTTGACGTCGATGCGAAAGAGCTCGCCGGTCGTATAGGTGTTCACATAAAGGTTGCCGTCTTCGCCAAAGGCAATTCCATCGAGGCCGCCCTTCAAAGCATCGTCGGCGAGCCAGACTTCGAGCTCCTTCGCACCCTTCTTCAGACGCAAAATCTGCGGCGCGGCCGTATTGGTAATATAGATCGAACCGTCGGCGGCAATCGCGGTGTCGTTGCAAATGGCGGGCGAGACGGGAAGTTTGTAGCTGGCCTTGCCTTCGCCGGTCTTGAGGTCAAAGCCCTTGAGAAATGCGCCCTCGACAGTCGTCGGACCTTTGAGTCCGATTGCGGTCGCGTCATTGGAGCAAACCCAGAGGGTGCCGGTCGCTTCGTCCGCATTGACGCCGAAGGTCGAGCGGGTCTCGTAATCGCCCGGCTTGATGAAGACGTCCGCTTTCGCCGCGCCGGGCGCGGCCCGAACGATGCCGCCATTGCTGATGCTGCTGACATAGAGCGTTCCATCCGCCGCGGATGTCACGCTTTCGGGGAAGGGTGAACTTTCCGGCAATATGATCGCTGCTGGCGCAGCCAGCGCGAAAGAACCGAAGGTCGTGAGCGCGGCCGCGCATATGGAAGCGGCCAAGACAGCGCGCGCGGAGCGCGAAGCGACAGGTGATGGATTTAAAACCAAGTTGACCTCCAAGGTCAGGTTTAGGCGAAGAAGCGCCTCGTCTTCCTTTAAGGGTTAAGTGTCTGTGCTTGATTGGAGGCGGGACGCGATGAGGCCGAACATGGGCTCGGTTCAGGACCGCTCGTAGCGCGATGTCTGCCAAGCCTCACATTGCAGCTAAGCTATTTGCAAGCTCGCGACGAATATACCAATGAAGGCCGATTGAAGCAATATAGACACATATATATCTTGAAATCACAATTTGTTCAGCGTGGCTGCGTTGAACCAAGCGGCGCGGCGACAACCCGAACTCGGAGGCTCTTCAATTTATTGAGATCGTCCAAATCCTACTCTCACCTCTGGGAGCAAGAAATATTCGGCGGTCGAGCACCGGTCGCTCACGCCGGTTTACGCTCGCGCGCATCCTCATCCGATGGCGCCCTCAAGGTCTTGAGCTCAATGAGATCCCATTCGACCGATTTCGCGAACAGCCCTTCGATTTTGACGTGAGGCCTAAGCGTCGGGTGAAACAATAGACAATGCTCAACGGTGTCGCAGATCTCCGCGATCGGATCGCGGGCGGAGGACAAGACGATCCAGTTGAAAGTCGGCGCGTCGACAAGTTCATATTTGATGGCGTTCACACCTGCTGCCATTGTTCCTCCAATGCGCGCATCGCACCGTAAGGAGATGGGAAATGTGAGCGGCGTTTAAAGGGGAGAGGTGCAGACCGAGGCAAGGATAGTCGCTCGCCTCGTCATGATCATTCCTTATCCGAAGCTTCGCGGGATCCACGCGGCGGTATCAGCCTTTCTCTGGCAGAGACGAGGTGACTTCGGCGTTGGAGGGTCGCTCAGAGAGCGACCCTCTATTCGCCTCAATATTTGGCGACGACGGGAGCCGGCGGCGCATAGGTGTCGAACTTATAGCTGAAGCCTGCCTGCACGCGATTATCCGTCGAGTGATGATCCAACGGGAAAGCGAAGACAGCATCGCTGAAACGACCATAGTCCGTATAGCGATACTCGGCACGGACTGACCAATTGTTGGTGACGGCATATTCGACGCCGCCGCCGACGGTCCAGCCGACGCGGCTGCGATCGAACGAAGCGAAAGCGCCGGGCGTAACGAAGCTGTCCTTGATATCGGCGAAGGCCACACCGCCCGTAGCGTAGAACAGGGTGCGATCCCAGGCGATGCCGATGCGGCCACGCAGCGAAGCGTCAACCGGGACCTTCGTGGAGGCGGAGATCGGGCCGAGGATGCTGAATGCGCTGCCTCTATAGCTCGTGCCGTTCACGTCGCCTTCGATACCCATGACAAATTGCTGTGTCTGGTAGTTGTAACCGATGTGCCCACCGCCGACGACACCGGATGGTTGCGACGACATCAAGGTGATTGGCTCGCGTCCCCATTCGTAGCCGATCTGACCACCGAGATAGACGCCGGTCCAGGTGAAGATTGGCAGCGGCGGAGCGTAAACCGGCGGCGGCGCGCGTGAAGGCAAATCGGCCGCCATGACCGTGCTCGAGAGGCTGCATAAAGCAGCAGTTAAAATAAGCTTTTTCATTAGGACAAGACCCCCTGCTGAACCACGGAGTCGATCTTATATTGCCGTGTTCGGCAAAGCCCATTAACAAAAGTATAGTTCAGCTTATTAGTTGGGTCATGTTGCTTAAATGCCTCGCCGATGCGGATAAAATACGTATCAATACGTATGTATATTTAGAATTGTTTGTCGTTTCCTCCCACGCGGCGTGGGGGAGACAAGTGATGCGATCCGTCTGCTCGTTGATCTTTCTCCGGGAACGGGCGGGATGACTGGTGACGCTCTGCGCCCCTTCCTCGTTTCTTGTGTATTCCGGCCGCGATAGCCCATTGACGTATCCAGCCAAGAGCGCGGCGGCAGGCACCTCGAGCTGTGAGGCAGTTCACGAGATTTTTCGTTCCCAAACCTCGGGTTCAGCGGGTAGGTATAGGCTTGCCAGCAGCTAAACTCGGTGCCTTCCCCATCAGCGTCTCATCGCATTCACCATCCGCCACGAGCAAGCGGCTTCTCCCTTGGCTGGTCGCGGTCGCGTTTTTCATGGAATCGCTCGATACGACGATTCTGAACACCGCGGTGCCGGTCGTCTCGCAGGCCCTCAACGTCGCTCCACTCAGCATGAAGTCGGTGCTCGCCAGCTACACGTTGAGCCTTGCCGTCTTCATTCCGATCAGTGGCTGGATGGCTGACCGTTTCGGAACGCGCCGGGTTTTTGCGTGTGCGATCGGTCTTTTCACGCTCGGATCTATACTTTGCGGCCTATCGAGCGGCATCCATCTGCTTGTTGCCTGCCGCATCCTGCAGGGCTGCGGCGGCGCCATGATGGTCCCCGTGGGCAGGCTGACCTTGGTTCGTACCTTTGCCAAATCCGAGCTTGTCCGCGCCATGAGTTTTGTTGCCATTCCGGGACTGATCGGCCCGATGCTGGGTCCGATCGCCGGCGGCTTGATCGTCGGCTATCTCAACTGGCGATTCGTATTCTTCTTGAATTTACCGATCGGGATTGCCGGTTTGATCTTGGTCTACCTGCATCTGCCCGATTATCGCGGACAGGATGTCAAGTCCCTCGACATTGTCGGACTCATCCTCTTCGGGTCCGGCGTCGCGCTATTGTCTTATGTGTTGGAGATATTTGGCGATCACACATTGAGCCTCGGTGAAATTCTGGGTCTGTTGGCGCTCTCTTTGACGCTGATCGCGGGTTATGGCTTGCACGCGACGAAGACGGCTTTCCCGCTGCTTCAACTGAGCCTGTTTCGAATCCGTACATTCCGTGCGTCGGTGAGCGGCAGCTTCTTCACCCGGCTTGGCATCGGCGGCGTGCCGTTTCTTCTCCCTCTCCTCTACCAAGTCGGGCTCGGCTTCTCGCCCGTGCAGTCGGGCCTGCTCATCATGCCCCAAGCGCTCGCGGCCATGAGCCTGAAAGTTTTCATGCCGGGCATTCTGGATCGCCTTGGCTACCATGCCGTGTTGATTTCAAACACAATCATCATCGGTCTTCTCCTTATGCTTTTTGCGACCATCGGGGCCGCCACGCCACTTTGGCTCATCGTGCTGCAAGCGTTCTGCTATGGGGCGTTCTCTTCGTTGCAATACACCAGCATGAACACTTTGGTTTATGCCGACATCGACGACGACAAGACGAGCAATGCAAGCTCCATCGCGAGTACGGCGCAGCAGATGTCGATCAGTTTCGGTGTCGCCGCGGCGGGACTGACGACCGCCTTTTTCATTCCGGACCAGTTTCGGTCAAACCCGATTGAAATGATTCACGGCATCCATGAAGCGTTTCTCGCCCTGGGCGGATTTACGCTCCTATCCACCATCGTCTTCGTTCAACTGAAACGTGGCGACGGCGACAATGTCGCCCACCACAAGGACCTTCACTTGGGGTGAGGGCGAGTGACGGAGGTTCTAAAGCGAAGGGATGTGAGGCAGGTAATTTTCAGGCCTAAAAAGAACGAAGTCGGACATCCGAAGCCGCATTGTAAACCGGCGCGAAAGCGAACGTAAGAAAATCAAAGGGCCGGATAAAGAAGGGCCTGCTGGGGGCCGGCACTCATCGTGGTCCGCCGCGCTCGGCTAATGCGGGTGCATGTTATTTTAAGAGCAGCGTCGGGGAATGGCCGTCGGCGAATTGCGTGGCTTCGGATTCACGCACGATCTTTGTCCAAATTCTTTCAAGGCACTGTCATATCGAACGTGTGACACTTGTTGCAGTAGCTTTCCGAAGCGACGTGAACGTGATGGCAGGCGGTGCATGCGATCGGTCCGACATGGGCCTGCGCATGCGGATTGGGCGTATCCCCGGCCGTCTTGGCGATCAGATCCGATCGAGGTCCATGACAATTGAGGCACGTCGAGTCGCTGGCGGCGACCGCCGGAGGCGTTTCGCTATGACAGGCCGCGCAATGCAGGCCGGCATTAAGATGCTTCTCATATAAAAGGCCATGCACGATGCCGCCGGGCGGAGCCGGATCGGCACTTGCCGCCGTGGTGGGAGCTGGAGCCGTGGTGGGCGCAGGCGTCGCGGCCGGAATGGGAGCGGTTTCTTGCGCATGCACGAGGCCAAGCGCGGCAATTCCGCTGCAGATGAGCAGCGCCAGAACGAACGGCCATCGCATGGCTGTCTCCTTGCCTCATGATGGAGAGAGACGAGATTCCACGCCTGATGTCAGGCGAGGGGATGTGGCGCCACGAATTGGCGGTTGATGTCCTTGATCGACTTTGCGCCGGCAAGCTGCATGACCATTTGCAGTTCCGCCTTCATATGCTGAAGGACGCTTTGCACGCCGGCCGCGCCGCCGAGCGACAGGCCGTACATGATCGGACGGCCAAGCGCCACGGCGTCGGCGCCGAGCGCCAAGGCACGGAACACATCCTGGCCACGGCGAAAGCCGCCGTCGACGATGATCGGAACCCGGCCGTTCACGGCATCCGCTATGCGCGGGAGCGCCGTCATTGGCGCCGCCGTATTATCGAGCTGGCGTCCGCCGTGATTCGAGATCCAAACGCCGGCGCAGCCATGTTCGATCGCCTGCACCACGTTGGGAACGGAAATGATCGATTTCACCACCACCGGCAGGCCGGTTTCGGTTCCGCAAAAGGCCACATCGTCCCAGCTTAAGTCGCGCTTATGGACGGCCGCCATCAGCGGATCGATTCCGGGCGCTGTCGGCTTGTTGCCGGAATGGAAGTCCGGCGTCGGCTGGCCCAGAATCCGCATGACGCGTTCGCGATTGGACGTGACCGTCACGTCAACGGTGATGACGATGAGCTTATAGCCCGCGGCCTTGGCGCGTTGCAGAAGCTCGCGCGCGTAACCGCGATCGGACGGGAAGTAGATCTGGAACCATTTCGGACCCTGGCTCGCCGCGGCGACATCCTCAAGCGTAAGCGAGGACTCCGAACTGCTGACATAGATCGAACCGGCTGCATCTGTGCCCTTGACGGTGGCGGCTTCCGCCGCCGTGTTGAAGAGCGCATGCAACGCCACCGGCGCGGTAATGACCGGCAGGCCGATCTTGCTTCCAAACAAGATGGTCGTCAGATCGGGCGAGGCATGACCGGACAGAAAATTGGGTTCGATCACCCAGCGGTCGATCGCCGCTTCGTTCTCCCGCATGGTCCATTCGTCGCCGGCACCGCCCGCCGCATAGGCGAAGGAATAGGCGGGCAGAACCTTCTCGGCCTCCGCCTCCAGATCCCGCAGCGTGACGATGTTGACACGACGCTCGGCCGTGGGAACCGGATGATCCGTGCCCGAAGCGCCTCTAGGCACGCCCGGCGGCGCGGCCTGCGGCATTGGCGATGCCGCAGGTGCATTTTGCGCCATAACCGGACCCGTCGCGGCGATCATGCCAATGCCGGTTCCGCTCAGCACCAGGTCACGTCGATTGAAGCTCATCTTTTGGATCCTCGATTGCTACATGATCCACGGCGAAGTCTGACGACTTCAGGCGCGTGGATATCCGACCGATTGCGCGAAAGTGACAAATTCCTGTTCGGGGAGCTGCAAGATCCGGCCGAGCTTTGGATAATCGATCGCGCCTCGAAAGACGGTCGCCAAGCCTTCCGAGGCACAGAACAGATAAACATTCTGGCCGATGAAGCCGGCATCGACCGAAGCGTAGAGATGGCGGTCTTGGGGTGAAAATTCCTGCATGCGCTCGCCATGCGCGACATAGATGAGATTGAGCGGCGCCGTGCCGACATAATCCTGGAGGCCGGTCTCGGCGCGGATATCGCTCTTTGCATGCGGCAGCAGCGTGTGGGTTTTGGGTTCATAGAACCAGACACCATCGGCCATCGCGAGATAGACATCGATGACCATGACATGGCGCCAATAGGGGACGGTCCGGTCGCCATTCGGCCGATTGATGCCGAAAGCGGCCCACAGTAAATCGGAGAGAACTTGCGGCGGAAGCACACGGTCCGCATATTCGCGCGTGGAACGCCGGAGCTTAAGTGTGTCCATGAGCGGCTTGCCGCCCTCGGTATGCGGCGGCGGGAGGTCTCGCGGCTTAGAGTCTTGCGCGGCGGCTGCGCCGCCCAAGGCGGACGCAGCGCTGATGAGGATTCCGGCATTGGTTTGGCGTCGCGTCATCATTCTTTGCTCCGCTGAAATGTCTGGTGAAAGGTCAGGCGATGGCTTTGAGGATCGCGCGCTGGATGAGCGTCTCGAACAGGGGCAGTTTGTAAGCGTTCTTGGCGAGCGGAGTCGCGCCATCCAAACCCGCGTGCGCCGCGGACTTGGCCAGATTTGCATCGATGTGCTTGCCGGCAAGCATGGCTTCCGCAGCCCTTGCCCGATGCGGCGCGGGCGCCGCCGCGCCAAGAACGATCGACGCACGGTCGCAGCTTCCGTCCGGCGCGACGTCGAGTACGACAGCCACGTCGGCGAGCGGCCAATCGAAAGAATCCTTCTCGCCCTGCTTCAGATGCGCCATGCGCGTGCCGGGCGGGACAGACGGCAAGCTGATCGACGTCAGGATTTCTTGCGGCTTCAGATCATTCTCCCGCCGGATATCCTTGCTCGGCAAGACGAAGAAATCTTCGAGCAGAAGATTGCGGACCGTGCCTTGCGCATTGGTCAGCTCGATCCGCGCGCCGAGCGCCACGAGAGTTGTGGCCGAGGTCGAAGGATGAACGATCGCGCAAGGCATGTTGTCGAAGATCGCGTGATATTGATTTTCACCAAACATGGCGAAGCAATGGTTGCCGCCCTTTCGCGAACAATGATATTCTGCGGCGCGGAAATACCAGCAGCGTGGACGCTGCAGCAGATTACCTCCCAGCGTCGCGACATTGCGGATTTGCGGGCTCGCGGAACTTTGCGCCGCATCCGTGAAGGCCGGATAGCGCTGGCGCAGGACGGGATGGTCGGCAAGTTGGGCCAAAGTCACCATCGGGCCGATGAGCACGCCGCCGCCGTCTTCTTCAACGATTCTACCAAGCCCCGGAATATCTTTCAGGCTCAGGATTGTCGCCGGCGTCAGCAGGTTTTCTTTTAAAAGGTCGAGAAGATCGATCCCGCCTGCCATGACAATCGAGGGTTGACCGCGGGGCATGACATCCGGAGCAGCCGTCATCGCCTCAGCGACGGTTATCGATGCCGCGGAGGCGCCTTCAGTCAGGTTTCTTGCATTTGCCCAGGCAAACGGCGTCATGGCATCAGCTCCTTTTGGGAATCTTGCCGAGCGCAGCGAGCATCGCCGCGGGCGTCATGGGCAGAGTGCGCAGACGGATGCCGGTGGCATTATAGACGGCATTGGCGATCGCAGGCGCTGTCGCAATATTGGCGGGTTCGGCTATGCCATAGGCATCGGTCGCGCTTTGTCCTTGATAGTTTTCGAGGACGATCACCTCGATCTCGGGTGTCTCGCGAGGCCCTGCGAATTTATAGGCTTCGAGATTCGGGTTCACCATGCCGCCGGTATTTTGATCGAAGATGCGATTCTCGAAGAGCGCATAAGACAGGCCCATCAACACGCCACCCTGACTCTGGCTCTCGAACTGCAATGGGTTCATCGGACGGCCGCGGTCGTGAA
>JAATEW010000211.1 GCA_015655535.1 Hyphomicrobiales bacterium
AAAATCGGTCAGGTCTTATTCAAGGCGAAGAAGCCGGTCGCCGCGGTGGGCCAGGGCTCTCAATGGCTCGCGTCCGCCGATGTGTTGAAAGGCCTGACCTGTTCTGCCTATCCGGCCTGCCGTTTCGATGTGGAACATGCCGGCGGCACCTATGCCGACATTCCGATCAATGGCGCGGTCACCGACGGCAATCTCGTCACCGCTCCGGCCTGGCCCGCGCATCCCGACTGGATCGGCCAATTTCTCAAAGTGCTCGGCGTGAAAATCAGCTTCGAAGACCAAGCGGCTCAGACTCAGGTTCAATCGGCGGCTTGATCTGGCCCGAGGCAGTGATACGATTCTTTCCGGCGGGCTCATGAGAGCTCCGCCGGATTGTCAGGAGGCGCGCATGTGCGAGATTTTCATCAGCGCCGATCCGAAACTTTACGAGATGAAAACGCGCTCGTTGCGCCTGCATCGGGTTTCGACAAGCCTCCGGCTTGAGAATCTGTTTTGGACGATCCTGACCGAGATCGGCGCCCGCGACGGCATGACGCTCAATCAGCTCATCGCCAAACTTTATAATGAGATCGTCGAGGCGGGCTTCGAGAAGCACAATTTCGCATCGTTTCTGCGGGTCTGTTGCGCGCGCTATCTGGCGCTGCAGCGCGACGGGCGCATTCCGGCCGATCGCAAAGTCGCGATCGGCAGCCTTAATCCGGCTTATGTCCTTGCCGAAGAAAGACGCAGCCCTACGCCGCCGAATCGGTGTGACCGCGGAGCGTTCCGGACCGCCAATAAGCCACCACGAGACATTCGAACCGAGCCGAGCGGAAAACGGGAAGTTGAGGCGCATTAGGTTGGAGTGCTGATCGTTGGCAGGCCAAGCGGAACACGCGTGCCGTACGCCTTTGCGACTCTTCCGGGATATCACCACCGGGCGCGGATAGGAAAGCGAGGAGTGAGCCCCATCAAGGCCTGTTGCCAATTATGCGATACGTGGAAGGCGTCATTCGCGCTTCGCATTTGGCGCGATCGGCGACAGGCATTTCAATCCAAAGTTTCACGGTAAAACCACACGGCGACCGACACGGTGACCCCCATGAAGACCGCGATCGGCCACACGTCTGGAAGGATTTCGGCAGGTCCATTTCCTTTGAGCAGCATGCCGCGCACGATGCGCATGGCATGGGTCATCGGAATCGCCTCGCCGATGAAGCGGGCCCATGCGGGCATCCCTTGAAATGGAAAAATGAAGCCGGAGAGCAGCATGAACGGCAGCATGGTGAACTGAGCCATCTGCTGAGCTTGCATCTGATTGGCCGCGACGGTCGAGAAAGTGATCCCTAGCGCCAGGTTGCTTGCGATGAAGAGCCCCAGCACGAGAAGCAGCAGGGCCACCGATCCATGGATCGGCAATTGGAGCAAGAGCGCCGAGACGGTCAGGATAATCACGACCTGCAGATAGCCGATGCCGATATAGGGCGTGATTTTCGCCAGCATAACCTCGATCGGGCGAACCGGCATCGCAAGCAGATTTTCCATGGTGCCGCGCTCGCGCTCACGGGTGATGGCAAGCGTCGTGAGCATCAAAGTCGACATCATGAGAACATCGCAGATGAGGCCGGGAACAACATTGAGCGCGGTCAGCTGTTCGGGATTGTAGCGGGCATGCACGGCGAATTGGAACGGTGTCGTCGCGGTCTGCGTCTGGCGGATCGGCGGCAGGTCGCGGTTGAGCACATTCGTCAATCCGCCGAGCGCGGCCGTCGCGTTGCCTATGGCCGTCGGATCGGTGCCATCGGCATCGATCAAGATCAAGGGTGACTCGCCCCGATCGACATCGCGGTCGAAATTGGCTGGAATATTGATGACGAAAAGCAGCTTGCCCTCTGCAATGCCTTCTTCCGCTTCCGCCTCGGACGAAAGTGTTGTGATTTTATAATAGCCCGTGTTGCGCAATGCCGTGACGATGGTGCGCTCATATTTCGACGGCTGCGCCATAAGCAGGCCGGTCGGAAGATCCCTCGGGTTGGAATTGATCGCATAACCGAACAACAGAAGCTGCATGACGGGCAAGGCAATGATGAGCCGCAGTGTCATCGGATCGCGCAGCACCTGCAGCCATTCCTTGTGCAATAGCGCGAAGAGCCGCCTGAACGAGAAGGTGCTCATGCAGCCTTCTCTTTTTCGCTCAGCATGTGGATGAAGACATCTTCGAGGCGCGGCTCGACTTCCCGCCACGACAGCGCGGCATCGTTGGAGGCTCGCACGGCGGCTTCGAGCAATGCGCGGTCCGTGCCTGCGATGTGAAGGACGCGGCCGAACACGGCCGCCGCCTCGACGCCCGGCCTATGGCGCATCTCGCGTGCCGCCGCGTCGATCTCGACGCCGGTCGCCTCGAAGGTGATAAGGCCGGACTGGCGCGACACTTCGTCGGCGCTGCCTTGGACGACGATCCGCCCTCCGGCGAGGTAGACGATGCGTTTGCAGCGTTCTGCTTCATCCATGTAGTGCGTCGAGACGAGCACGGTCAGTCCTTCGCCTGACATGTCGTGGATGAGATCCTAGAACTCGCGGCGGGCCTTGGCGTCGACGCCGGCAGTCGGCTCGTCAAGCAGCAGAAGCTTCGGCTGATGCAGCACGCAGGCTGTCAGCGCGAGTCTTTGCTTCCATCCGCCGGAAAGCTGGCCCGCGAGCTGGTTCGCGCGGTCGCTGAGCCCCATGCGTTGCATGATGCCGCGAACGGCGGCGCGGCCGTTCCGCATTTCATAGACGCTGGCAACAAGGTTCAGGTTTTCGAGAACGGTGAGGTCTTCGTAATAACTGAACTTTTGGGTCATGTAGCCGATCTGCCGGCGGATCAACGGCGCGTCGCGGATGATGTCATATCCGAGACAGGTGCCGCTGCCGCCGTCAGCTACCAGGAGACCGCAAAGCATACGGATCGTCGTGGTCTTGCCGCTGCCATTAGCGCCCAGAAACCCGCAGATCTCGCCTTTGCCGACCTGTAATGTAAGTCCGTCGACGACCTTGCGCGCGCCAAAATTCTTGCGCAGATCACGCACGTCGATCACAAGACCGTCCGCCGCGTCACTCATGGCGAGCTCGGCTTCCCAAGCGGATGGACGGTAACGGGCTGACCTGGATTGAACAGTGTCGCCTGACCGGCAGGAGGCCAAGCCTCGATCAGAAAGACGAGTTTGGCTCGGCTCTGATCGCTATAGATGAGCGGCGGTGTATATTCGGCCTGCGGCGCGATATAATTGATGGTCCCGATGAGATTCGGGGGGCAATTGTCGCAGACGAGCGCGACATGGTCGCCGCGATGGACGCGCGCCAGCATAGCCTCCGGCACGAAGAAACGGATGAAAATATTGCCCGGCGGCAGCAGCGAGACCACAGGCGCGCCTGCCGCGAGAGTCTCGCCCGGCCGCGCCAGAACGTCGGCGACGACGCCTGCGGCCGGTGACGCTACATGGCGTTGTGCAAGCCGCCAGTCGGCCATCGCCACGGCTGCGCGCGCGGCTTCGACGCTGGCCATCTGAGCCTTGATCTCATCGTCGCGGCCGGTCGAAGACCGCATTTGCGCGAGGGCGGCTTCAAGGCCACGTACTTTGGCTGTCGAGGAGAGAAGGTCGGAACGTTGCTGGTCCCGCGTCTGAGCGGGCGCATAACCTGACGGCACCAGCATCTCGGTGCGTTTAAGATCGGTTTGGAGTTTGTCGCGGGCAGCTTGAGCATCTGCAAGATTCGCCTCGGCCTGCTGGATCTCGGTCTGGCGCCCCGGTGCCCGAAGATTGGCGAGCTGCCGCGTTGCCTGCTCGAGCTGCCGCTCCGCCTGATCGCGTGCCGCGTGATCCGATGTCTCGTCCTGCTCGAACAGAGGTTTTCCGGCCTCGACCTGATCGCCGCGCCCCACGAAGACCGCAGTCAACATGCCTTGCTGCGTCGGACCGATTTTAACGAAATCGGCATCCGCATAGCCCTGCCATTCGATCGTAGTGGGACGGCTCGACATCCACCAGCCGAGGCCTGCCGCCGCCAGGGCCATGAGCAGGCCGAGAAGCAGAAACCGCCGGTTCATTGTTCAAGCGGACGTGGGTTGAAGCGTGACCCGCTGACGGGCCGGGCTTCCACCGGCGCCATTTCAAGCTCGCTGCCTATCATGCGTTTTACTTTCATAGACCGAACGGTCGATCTATTAAATAAAATGACCAGTCAGGTCAAGTATGATAGAACGATCCTTCTAATTTAAAGGAAGCACCCGTGCGCAAACGTGATCCGGTCAAGCACGAAGAGAAAAGGCAGGACATACTCGACGCCGCAAAACGCTGCTTTATTCGCGACGGCCTGCGGGGTGCCAGCATTTCCGACATCTGCGCGGAGGCCGGAATCAGCGCGGGGCACCTTTATCATTATTTTTCCAGCAAAGAGGCGATCGTGAGCGCCATAGTCGCAGCACGGCTTGAACAAGCGACCGAACGAGTAGAAAAGATGACGCGCGAGGCCAACGCCATCACCGCGCTAACCGACGCCTTCGACCGCGCAAAGGCAGGCAAGGACATCGTCGCACATCAGGTTTTCCTCCTCGACGTGCTGGCAGAGGCCACGCGCAATCCGGCCATCGGTGAGATTGTCAGCGCGTTAAGCGGAAAGGTGCGGGGCTTGCTCGGCGATTTTCTCCGCGAAGCGCAGGTGCGC
>JAATEW010000126.1 GCA_015655535.1 Hyphomicrobiales bacterium
ACGAGCCCGGCGGCTATATGACCTCGCAGGAGGCGGCTTGCGAATATGCTACCTTCATCTCTCTCATCCGTAAGGATGCGACGGTCGAGAACTGCCGCACCTTCTGGTGCGTCGCCGACAATCTGTGCAAGGGCGCGGCTTTGAACGCGGTGCAGATCGCCGAAGTGCTGATCAATCGCAAGCTCATCGCACCGAAGAAAAAGGCGGCGTGAGGCGATAAATACGCAGGGTTCACGTCATGGCCGGGCTTGTCCCACGGCTGTCCGGTTAAGAGAAATCGGGCCGCTTTTTGCCACCGGTCTCGCAATTCCAAAGACTGCAATTCATCTCTTGGCGGCTAGCATGGCGAGCGGAGCGCTTTAGTCAATGACGAGCCTTCGGCTCGCCGAGAATCGCCGCCATCGGATGAATGGCGAAATCTGACATGCTCTGCGAGGTAGCGCGTCGTGGCCGGGAGCGGAGAGTTTGCGTCCAGCGCATCGTCCGAATATTGATCGGGCGGTATCGGCGGCAGACGGTCCTGCACCAAAGCCGAGCCCGAGAGAAAAGTCGCGGCGAACAGATTTTTGGCAAACATTCTCCCCCTTCTTTGAATTGCCTCAGCCGAATTTTTGCATCATAGTTTGGGCGCTTGAGCTGATATTTTTAGAAGTATTTTTGACATGTCTTTCACATATTCGTCTTTGCACCTTTGGGTCCGGGGCCTGATCGCCGGTGTTTTGCTCTTCGCCGCATGTGCCGCGCAGGCGCAAGTGAACGCGGATCAAAGAGCCGCCGAACTCAAACAGGCCTGGGAGGCGGCGGAGGGCCCCTCGACCCGCGGTCCGGCGACCGTTGCGCTGCGCGATCAAGCCAATCTGAAACTCCCTGACGGCGATTTCTTCGTGCCGGCCGTGCCCGGCTTGCGCATCATGCGCGCCTATGGAAACCGCCCGGACGAAGCGACATTCGTCGGCCTGATTGTCGGCGGCGGCGCTCAAAATTGGATCGTCGTGGTCAATTTCGTCAAGGAAGGCTATGTGCGCGACGGCGATGCGAAAGAGTGGAATGCCGACGAGCTTTTGCAGAACCTGACGCAAGGAACGGAAGAGGCCAATAAGGACCGCGCCGCCAAAGGATTTCCGGAATTGGAAATCGTCGGCTGGGTCGAAAAGCCGACTTATGACGCAACCACCAACCGGCTTGTCTGGTCTCTATCCACCAAGGCCAAGGGAGCGGGAAACGACGCTGCGAAGGGCGTGAACTACAATACCTATGCCTTGGGCCGGGATGGGTATTTCAGCCTCAATCTCTTGACGAATCTCGCCTCGGTCGAGGCGCAAAAGCCCATAGCGAAAGGGCTCCTCGCGGGGCTGGAGTACAATCCGGGCAAACGCTACGCGGATTTCAACGCTGCGACCGACCATGTTGCCGCCTATGGGCTCGCCGCCTTGATCGGCGTCGTCGCCGCCAAGAAGCTTGGCCTCCTGGCGTTGGGCGGCTTGTTCTTCCTGAAATTTGCCAAGCTGATCTTGATCGGCGTGGCCGCCGTCGGCGTCGCTATCGCGAAGTTTTTCGGCTTCAAGAAGAAAAAGCAGGCCGCTACGCCACTCCCGGTTGAGCCAACCGCTGCCCCGCCCGGACCTGGGCCGGATATTGCGTGAAATCTCTGCTGCTGCTTCTCTTCGGCGGTCTGAAGGCAGGCAAGATCGCAACGTCGGCAGGGAGCATGCTGATTTCGCTCGCGGTCTATGCGGCGATCTTCGGTTGGCGCTATGCCGCCGGCTTCATCGGCTTGCTGCTTTTGCATGAGATGGGTCATTATGCCGTCGCACGGCAATCCGGTCTCAAGGTCGGCTTGCCCGCTTTTATCCCTTTTGTCGGCGCATGGATCGAGCTGAAAGAGCAGCCGATGAACGTCGAGACGGAAGCCAAGATCGCTTTCGCCGGACCCTTTGCCGGCAGCCTCGGCGCATTCGCCGTCTATTTCCTGGCCCGCGCGGAGGACAGCCCGCTCCTCTTAGCCGTGGCTTACGCCGGGTTCTTCCTCAATCTGTTCAATCTGCTGCCTCTGTCGCCGCTCGACGGCGGTCGCATCACGGCGATCCTCTCGCCCCGTGTCTGGTTTATCGGCGTGCCCTGCCTCATCGCCTTGGTGATCTACCGGCCGAGCCCGCTGCTGATCGTCATCGGCATCATTGCGATTCCGCAATTGATAAAGGCTTGGAAATATGACCCTCAGGCGCCCGAAAATATCGCCTATTACAATGTCGCGGCCGAAACCAAGCTGGAATATGGCGTGCTCTATCTAGGCCTCGCCGCGCTTCTCGCCATCATGAGCTATGAGGTTCATGAAATGCTCGAACATGTGAGGATCGCACGCTGACCGTCTCAGGCTTTCGCCTTGGCCGATAGCGCCGGATGGGTTTCTTCCGCCACCGGCAAAAACTGACCCGTCGCCTCGTCAAGCGCCAGCAAAAGCCCGTCGGCTATGCCGAAATAGGCGCCATGCAGCTTGAGCTTGCCCTGGTCTTCGCGTTCCTTGATGTAGGGAAAGCCCCGCAGATTGGCGAGGCCTTGGATGACCGAGGCCTTTGCCAGCCTCTCGGCATAATCTCCAAGTGGTTCCCCGCTGGTGCGTGGCTGGATCTTATGGGCGGCGGGCTCGATCAAGGTGATCCAATGCCCTATGAAATCCCCGGGCGACAAGGGCACATAATGCGGATCGGACTCATGCTGAGCGAAGGCGCGCACGCCGCCGCATAGAGCATGGCCCATTACCACGATATGTTCGACGCCAAGTGCTACGACGCCGAATTCAAGCGCCGCCGAGGTGCCGTGCAGATCCGCATCCGGCCGATAGGGCGGGATGAGATTGGCGACATTGCGTATGACGAAAATTTCGCCGGGCTCGGCATCGAAGATGACTTCCGGCGAGACGCGCGAATCCGAACAGCCGATGAGCAGAACCTTCGGCTTTTGGCCGGTTTCGGCAAGCTTTCGGAAACGTCCATGCTCATGCGCGAAGCGGCCGTTGAGAAAGGCATCATAGCCCTCAACCAGCCGGTCCGGCAAAAAGAGATGACCGGGACAACAGGCCGTCTCATATTCGACAGCCGGGCTATCGTCGAAGTCTTCCGTATCTTGTTTCGTGTCTTGGCTCATGCCCAAATCGCTACTTTCAATCCCATATCGTCAACGCCCGGCAGGTCCGGCAAGACCAGAGCCTCGCCGTTTAAGACCCGCGCCGCGCTCCATAGAACCGCGCAGGCATCGAGGAGATCGTCAAGCCCTGCGCCGCGCGGCGGCGCCTGGTCGACCAGATCGGCGGTAAATCCCTGCGCGCGCAAAAGGTCTTTACGCAAATTCATGCCATCGGCATGACAGCGGCCGTCTTTCTTTTTCGGTTCATCAAGTGGGGCGCCGCGCATCATCCGGAAAGATACTTCCGGATGAATTTCAAAGACGCGCCCGGTAAGCTCCGCATCTGTCCGGAGCGCGAGATCCACCTCCTGAATCCGCGGAAAGATCCAGAACGCTTGTTTCGACGGCGCCCAGGATGGAGAAGAGGTCATTCGCGCAACCGAACATACTTGCGGGTAGCCCTGCGCGAAAGCATAGACGGCCGCGCGGGACGGAACCGGAAAGACCGAGTGGCGTCTCTCCCCGACAACGAGCCGCGCCGCCCGGTCCGGGGCGCGGCCTCCGGCTTCGACATGCTCCGGCAGCCCGACCGGTATGTCGATGCCGATCAGCGTCCGGCGCGGCAGATGCACGCAGGCCTCTGAAAAGCTTTTGAAAACGGCGATTTTCGCCATTGCCCGCCCGGCCACCGGCTGCAGAACGGCGATCCATCCGCCCTTGCATCCGTCGAGGCCCGCGACCCAGGCAATCCCGTCGTGAACCATATCCGGCACCCGATTGTTAAAACCATTGGCTCATGCCGCCGGGACAGTTATTGTGCGTTGCAATAAAAATGTCACTTTGGCTTCTGTGGCCAGTATAAGGTTCACATGACTGTTCAACCGCGCCGGAGCGTTCTCTTCATGCCGGGGTCAAATCCCCGTGCGCATGAGAAGGCCAAGACACTCGCGGCGGATACATTCGTCTTCGATCTGGAAGACACCGTACGGCCGGAAGACAAGGACAAAGCGCGCGAACGCGTCGCCGCGGCGATCAAGGCCAGCGGCTTTCGCGGCCGTGAGATCGCGGTCAAGATCAATGACCGGATCACGCCCTGGGGCAAGGACGATATTGCGATGATCGCTTCGGTCGGCCCAGCCGCCGTGCTGATCCCGAAAGTCGCGTCGCCCGGCGATATCATGCTGGCCGCCAAAGACCTGCGCGATGCCGGCGCGCCGGAACATACAAGGCTTTGGGCGATGATGGATACGCCGCTCGCCGTGCTCAACGCGGATTCGATTCTGCGCACCGCCGTCGACCCCGCCGCGCGGTTCGAAGTCGCCGTCATGGGCGTCAACGAGCTTGCCAAGGAAACACGCGTGCGATTGGCGCCCGGACGTATGGGCCTGATCCCGTGGTTGTCGACATGCGTTGCCGCAGCCCGCGCGTATGGCCTCGATATTCTGGATGGCGTCTTCAACGAGATTTCGAATGAGACAGGCTTTCGCGCCGAATGCGAACAAGGCCGCGAACTCGGCATGGATGGAAAAGCGCTGATCCATCCCAATCAGATTTCGATCTGCAACGAAGTTTTTGCCCCGCCACAAGAAGAGATTGCCTGGGCGGCGAAGGTCATCCAGGCTTTCGCCGCGCCGGAAAACGCGGCCAAGGGCGTGCTTCTGCTCGAAGGCCGCATGGTCGAGCGTTCGCATGAGGAAACCGCGCAACGCACCGTCAAACTCGCAAAGGCGATCGCGGCTATGGTGTGACCCCGAAAAGTTGCAGACTTTTCGGATCAAGGTCACGCCGGAAAGAGAAACGTGATCTCGGAAAAGTTTAGACTTGCCCCGACATTGCGCCGCGCTGGGCTAGTAGCCCTATATGAAGCCGCAAGCAAAGGAAATTAACCCATGGTCATGCGGACGTTTGCGATCATGTCCGGCTTCCGCTAAAAACAAACCTAGCGCGAGGAGGCGAAATGGCCGGGCACGACGAGACGGGTTCAGATGCCAATCGAGAGCCCGGTCCGGATTCCGTGACGCCTTTCGGTACGCCCTCGCCATTGCATCGCGAAAAACCCACGATCGAAGGCGAAGCGATCCGCGTGCCCGAGGCCGAAGCCGAAAAACCCGCATCGCCGGGCACATCCGGCGAAACCTCGCCCGAACCGCTCGCCGACGTGAAACTCGCCATGGAGGAATTACTCGCTGGCGAGGAACACCCCGCGGATCATGAAGCTGCGGCTTCCGCCGAGGCGCATGCCGAAGCCGCCGCTTCCAAAGACGATCTTGCCAAAGACAATGGGTCTCCGCCGCCGCATGCGGCCGTGCCGCCGCCCCCGCATCGCGGCTTTTCCTTCGCGGCCGTCATTCTCGTTGCACTGATCGGCGCCGCGACCGGATTTGCCAGCGCCTATCTCGCACGGCTTTTTCTCGACGACAGTCAAAAGACTTTCGCTGCGCTCGATCAGCGCATCAGCGCGATGAACGCGAAGCTCGACGCGGATCAAAAGAAGGTCGATGCGGCAAATGCCAGCAGCCGCGATTTGGCAGGCTCGCTCGAAAAGCGTCTCGGCGCGGTCGAAAAATCAGCCGGCGATGCGCTTGGCCTCGCCAAAACCGCGCAGACGCAAGCCCAACAGGCACAAGCGCAACAAGCGCAAAGCGTGGTTCCATCCGAAACGGGTTCCGATACATCCGCACCGACCGTCGATCTCGCGCCCGTGCAATCGCGCCTCGATGCACTCGAACAACGCATCGGCCAGCTCGAAGCCACATTGAACGCGCCGAAGAGCGCCGTACGCGCGCCGCAGGAGCCCGAAGCCAAGCCCGATCCGCAAACGGCCAATGCACCGGCGATCGCGCTCGTCGCGGAAAATCTCACGCAAAAAATCGCAAGCGGCGCGCCGTTTACGGTCGAACTCGCCGCGCTCGAAAAACTCGGCGCCGACACAGCCAAACTGGCCGTGCTGCAACCTGCCGCGAACAAGGGTGTCATCACGACGAAGGCGCTTGCCGATCAGTTCGCGGCTTTGACGCCCGCTTTGCTCGCCGCCGAAAAGCCTGCGAGCCCGCCGGACGAAAATGTTTTCGCCCGGCTGATGAGCCATGCCGCGGGCCTCGTGCGCGTCCGCAAGCTCGACGACCTTTCAGGCGAAGACCTCCAGGCTGGCGTTGCGCGCGTGAAAGATGCGCTTGCGCATGACGATTTGGATCGCGCCCTGAAGGAATGGGCCGCCTTTCCCGAAGCCACTAAAACGGCATCTGCCGCTTGGGCCGAGGCGGCGAAAGCCCGCGCCGGTGCGTTGGCGGCGGGCAAAGCCATAGCCGCGGATGCCATGGCCAATCTGGTCAAAGTGAAATCTTAGAGCGTCGAAAGCCCGCCCGGCGCCAACAGGCCCCGGTCAATCGGCAGAGGACAAAACCGAAGACATGATCCGGCTTCTGATTTTCTTCTGCCTTCTGGCGCTCGCGGCTTTCGGCTTGAGCTGGTTCATCGACCGGCCCGGCGAAATCGTCATCACATGGCAGGGCCGGCAGATCGAGACGACGCTTGCCGTCGGGCTCGGCTTCGTTGTCGCCTTCGCCATCGGCCTTTCCATCCTTTGGGCGATTATTCGCACGGTCTTTCGCCTACCCTCGGTGATCGCTTTTGCCTCGCGGCAACGCAAGCGCGGCAAAGGCTATGCCGCGCTCTCGCGCGGCATGATCGCGGCGGGCGCCGGCGATGTGCGGCTCGCGCGCAAATCCGCGACGGAAGCCGCCAAACATTTGCCCGACGAGCCGCTGGCTTTGCTCTTGAAGGCCCAGGCCGCGCAACTCGCAGGCGACCGCGCCGCAACCGATCTCGCCTTCGCCGATATGGTCGAGCGGCCGGCCACGCGCCTGCTCGGATTGCGGGGCCTACATATCGAAGCGCAAAGGCGCGGCGACGCCGAAGCCGCGCATCATTTCGCGCAGGAAGCGCATAAGATCGCGCCGCTCGCCTGGTCGGCCAAAGCCGTACTCGATCACCGCGCGGCGCAAGGCGATTGGCAAAAGGCTTTGAGCGCGCTCGACGCCAATATAGCTGCGAAACTCATCGACAAGAAAACCGGCGAACGCCAAAAGGCCGTTCTCGAAACCGCGCTTGCGATCGAAGCGGATGCCACGAGCCCTGACGAGGCCTTGCGCCTGTCGCGTCTCGCCGCCGGGCGCGAGCCCTCGCTGGTACCCGCCGTCGCGCTCGCAGCGAGGCTCCTGAGCCGCAAGGGCGATATACGCAAGGCCGCGAAGCTGATCGAGACGGCTTGGGTCAAAAGCCCGCATCCCGATCTCGCCGATGTCTATCTCGATCTGCGACCGGGCGATTCCAACGCCGACCGTCTCACCCGCGCGCAAATGCTGATGCGCATCATGCCACGAGAGCCCGAGAGCCGGATGGCGGTTGCCCGCGCCGCGCTCGCCGCGCGCGACTTCAACACCGCGCGGCAGGCGATGACGCCATTGATCGCCGAAGGCGAACAGCCGACGGTGCGCATGTGCCTCATCATGGCCGATCTCGAAGATGCCGAGCATGGCGCCTTGGGCGATGTGCGCGCCTGGCTTGCCCGCGCCTCGCGCGCCCCGCGCGACGCCGTCTGGATGGCCGATGGCATAGCCGCCGAGAGCTGGCAGCCGGCCTCGCCTGTGACCGGCAAGCTCGATGCTTTCGTCTGGCAAAGGCCGCCGGAACGGCCGGGGCTCGCCATTCCGCTGCATCCGATCGATGAGGCACCGGAACGCGCGGCGCCGACGCTCGCGCTCAGCCATGCGGAGCCCGAGCCCGCCATCGTTGAAGAGGCTCTGGAAGCGAGGCCTGAAGCCGAGGCCGTCTCCGGCGGCGCGGCGGAGATCGTGACCGCGCCGGAGCCATCCCGGCCGGTCGAAGGCAAAGCCAATCTGAAGCCGGTGATTTTTCCGCAAGCCACCCTGCCGGACGACCCCGGATCTTCCGACAGCGGCGAGCCGACGGAGGCTCTCGCTCCCGCCTCCGAGGCCAAGAAAAAATAAGCTTAGGCATCTGACAGCAAACGGTCTTCGCCGTTGCGCAGCGCTTTGCGCTTGCATTTGCGGCATCGGGAGGTGCGATGCGGCGCGCCCCGATGTTGCCAAGCAGGGCCGACCTGCCTTATGGAGAAGCCTATTCGGCCCCGTGTGGCCGAATCGCGCCCCGGAGCCCTAAAGCGACGCTCCGGGCCTTGGGCCGCAATAGCTCAGTTGGTAGAGCATCTCATTCGTAATGAGAGGGTCGGGAGTTCGAATCTCTCTTGCGGCACCAAAAACTAGATATATTTCAATAGTTTACCGTGTGTGATAAATATAAAGCAAAGCTTATTTTGGTCCGGGGCACCCCCGGGGCACTCCCAAAATAAAAGCAGCCAGCGCGTGGCAATGTCGTAGACGATTCACGCAGGCTCTTAGAGAATCTCCACCTACACTGATGGGTACATAGCGGCCAATGTGGCGGCCTGGGGTCGCGGAGACTCAGAGCAAGACGAAATCGAATTAGCTTCAATGTCGCTTTTGGTCTCTGCAGTCACATGGCATGTATGAAGACTCAGGCGTTCAAGACGGCTGCAAACGACAAAATCATTCCTTCAATCGTCAACCTTCCGCGTGCGAACGGCCGTGTTCCGGGCGAGAGGTGTTTTTGACGAAGAATGGAACAAAAGGCTGCGGTTGCGCCTTCGCCTTCCAGAAAACTCAATTTCTGCGTCGGCTATGGAGGTTCTTCAGTATTTCTGACTAAAATGGTTCTGGCGCGAGATCAGCGTGCAGCTTTGCAAAAGCGCCGCTTCCATTTTTGTCCGGATTTAAGTTCAGTCCCAAGAACCCAACGTTTTTGAATCGAGCTGCGCTCTCGATGGGATACGGAGACTTCTTCTGCGGGCTCGGCCACGACATCCGGCTTGGCGGCTTTTCTCGAGCGGAGGGATTGCTTTTCCTGTCTAGCGGAGGAAGGGCTCTTAGCTGTTGACACCTTGCTTTTTCGCCGGGCTTTTTCGCCATCCTTTCCCGATCGAACGGTTAAAGCATTGTCATTGTCAACAAGGCTTAGCAAGACACGACCCTCCTGAACAGCGGCTGATGGAGCCTGCTCTTGAAAGAGGGTCGCCGAACTTCCTCTGCCGAACACAGCATCTGCTGCTTTCAACGCAGCTTGATATGCGCCTTCGGCATTGGTCTGCGGCGTGACAACGGCACCGCGATGCAAGAATGATGGTATCGGATCAGGTTTGTCGGCAGCGTCGATGTTTGGTGAAGGGGATGCTGATGGTTTTGAGGAGCGACTTTTATATTCCGTGATGAAGGGGCGGGCAGTTCGGCGCATGAATCCTCTTATGGTGGACGACTTTTTGATGAAGCGAGTACGGGACAGGTTTTAACCGCTGCAGCGGTCTCCTGGCGATCTGTCTGATTCGCCAAAGGCGATTAAGCAAAGAAGCTCTGACCAGAATCATAAGGTAGAGCTAAATGCGAAGCACGTAATGCCATCGACACGAAAAAGCTAACGTCGATTCGACAGAGTTGCCAAATCAAATGTCGTGCTATCGCGCGTGTTCGTCAAGAAATTGCCGGCATGCGTTGAAATCCCGCTTATAGCTCGCTGGCAAGGTCACATTCTTGCCGCGCGCGAGGCTTTCCGCATAGGCGATCATTTTAGAAGTGGGCGCGGTACGAAGCGGCTTATCGTCTTCGTTCGAGACCTCCGCCGCAGGCGTAGCCTGTTTCCTCGTCGATAAGGAGCTGACTTTAATTGCACGATGCTTGTGAGCTGGCTTGGACTCTTGGGCTTCGCCGAATTTGACAGAGTTTTCGGTCTGTTGACGCGTCCGTTTACGGCCTTGTCGAAGTATTGGTTTGGAAGTCTTCAATGCGATCGCTTCGCTTGAATGCCCGCGCAATGCGCCAATCAATTCGAGAGCTGCGGAAGCGATACCATCGATCACCGTGCGAAAGTCCGCTTTGCCAGTGACGACTTCATCGAGACGCATCTCCCATAATGCTGTCGTACCTGGATCAACGAGCGTCGGAGCCGCACCACGAAGAAGCTCGAACAATTGCAGCCCCGCTGGAGTCGGCAGCACCAGCTTGCCATTCGCTAATAATAAATTCTGATGCTTCAAGCCTTTGATGATTTCAGCTCGGGTTGCCGGCGTGCCAATGCCCTTTGCTTCTTTGAGCCGTTCGCGCAAGGCCGGATCTTCGACAAAACGCCAAGCGTTCTGCATCGCATCGACAAGAGTGCCTTCATTGTAACGCGGCGGTGGCTGAGTCCGTTTCTCCTCGACCTTTGGATCGGACAGGATCGCGGTCTCGCCGCCCGTGAGAGATGGTAGCGTTTGTTCCGCCTCTGTCTCAGCGTCCGGATCGACCACTTGATAGACAGCTTTCCAGCCAAGCTGCAACGGGATCCGCCCGACGGCTCGAAATTCTACGGCGTCATTTTTGAGGATAGGCACCAACAGCGTGACGACGGTCTGCCGATATTGATAGTTGGGCATAACTGCCGCTAAATAAGAGCGGCAGATAAGGGCGAAAAGTCGCTTCTCATCCTCGCTGAGACGCACGAGCCGGGTTTCGAGATCATTCAGAACATTGACATTGGGCACCACAGCATGATGCGAAACACCGCCGAGCGCCTTGTCGCAGAAGTGCCCGGTCTTGCCGCGGCGGATCACTGGCGGCGCAATTTCGAGTTGGGCAAATCCACGAAGACGCGTGAGCGCGGCAACAATCGTAGGGACATCGCTGATCTGGTTTTCAGTCAGGTAGCGCGCCTCTGCGCGAGGATAAGTGATGAGCTTCTTGCCATCACCATCATAGAGTTCCTGGGCAACCAAAAGCGTCTTATCGGCTGTCCATCCCCAACGTTGGCTACAAGTCTTCTGCAAGGACGGGAGATCGAAGAGGCGTGGCGGCGCTTGCCGCTTGTCTTCGACTGAAACGCCGAGTGGCCCCTGATGCCCGCCTGCCGCCTTTGCTATTGCATCAGCACGAAGTCGCTCCTTGATCCTCAACTTTGCGGACGGTGCATGCCGCATCAAGAAGCTGCCACCAGCAACGGTTGCGGTGGCCACAACCTCGAAATAATCTTCGGCCTTGAAGTTACGGATTTCCAATTCGCGCAGGCAGACAATGGCCAAAGTGGGTGTCTTGACTCGACCGATTCCAATGACCCCGCGAATACCCGGCGCAAGCAACGTTTTTGTCGCGGTGCGAGTGAGCGAAAGATTGAAGATCTGATCGGCTTGCTGGCGTGCCACCGCCGCTTCGTAGAGCGGTCGCAATTCACTATTTGGCTTCAATCGGGCAAAAGCTTGTTGCAGCGTCTTTGGATCCTGTGCGGTGAACAGAGCGCGCTGTACCTGCCCGCGATAATTGAGATGATCCAGAATCTCCTGACCAATGAGCTGGCCTTCGCGATCGCAGTCGGTCGCAAGGATCACACGATCACAGCTCTTGAGCGCCGTGGCAATCGCCTTGAGTTTTGCGGGCTTGTTGCCTTGCCCAGAGGGGCGCGTCGGATAAAGTCCATTCGGCTTCAGAAGCGCGCAGGACCAACTCTTCCATGTGGGATCGACTTCCTCGGGTTCAGCCAGACGCAAAAGATGGCCCTCGGCCGGAAGAATTTGCCCAAACCGGGAACCGAGGGCCGCGCGAAGATCATTCGCTTGGCTAGCCTTTTCTGTAATGATCAATGTCGTCATGATTTATGCCGAATCGAATGGACGCTAGCCTAATCCGACATAAAGAACAAACAAAGAACTTTGTCGCATTTGCAGCTGCATGAGGAAGTTTCTGAATTTATGGCACGATAAAGAAGGCCCCGTAGCAGGGCATCAACGGCGCCAGCCCCTCCCACTCCTCGTCCGTCAGATACCGCTTCGTCTTCGTTGCGATCCGGGCCC
>JAATEW010000307.1 GCA_015655535.1 Hyphomicrobiales bacterium
GCCTTTGTCGCCGCGCTGGAAAGCTGGATCATCGCGACGCTTGCCGCCTTCAACATAAAAGGCGAGCGGCGCGAGGACCGCGTCGGCGTCTGGGTCAAGCGGCCGGAGAAAGCCAAAGGCCTAGACGGCGAGAGCGCCGAGAATAAGATCGCCGCGCTCGGTATAAGGCTGCGCCACTGGGTCTCGTTTCACGGCATTTCGCTGAATGTCGAGCCGGAGCTGTCGCATTTTTCCGGCATCGTGCCCTGCGGCATCGCGGCCCAGCATTATGGCGTGACCAGTTTTGCCGATCTCGGCTTGATCGTAACGATGGATGAGGCCGACATGATCCTGCGCCGCGAGTTCGAGAGTATTTTCGGCGCGACGCAAACGGCATCCGAGGAGGGCCAGACATGACGCATTCAACCGTCGCCACGCCCGACTGGTCGCAGATTCCGACACCGCAAGACGATGGCACCACCCAGCATCTCGTGGGCCTCATCTGTCCCTCGATCTCTCTTGAGGCGACGGACGGATCGCGGGTCGATCTCTCCGTCCTGTCCGGCCGCACCGTCATCTATGCCTATCCGCGCACCGGCGTGCCCGGCGTCGAAAATCCGGACGGCTGGGACATGATCCCCGGCGCCCGGGGCTGCACGCCGCAATCCTGCGCCTTCCGCGATCATTTCGCCGAATTGAAGAGCCTCGGTGTCGATCATCTCTACGGCCTCTCGACGCAGGAGAGCGCCTATCAGCGCGAGGCGGCCGAGCGCCTGCACCTGCCCTTCCTGATCCTCTCCGATGCCGATCTGAAGCTCGCCCAGGCTCTCAGCCTGCCGATCTTCGAAACGGCCGGCATGGTGCTCCTGAAACGCCTGACGCTCGTCATCGAGGATGGCGTCATCGCGCATGTCTTCTATCCGGTCTTTCCGCCGGACGGGAATGCCGCCGCCGTCGTGGCCTGGCTTCGCGCCAAGACGAGCGGCTGATGCTCGATATCGTCGACCGGCGGCCGCACATCTGGCACGTCAATCTGCAGACCAATAAATCCTATCGCTCGCATCGCACCGATGTAACGGATGCCGCCGTCGAGACGCTGCGCCCGCTGGTCGCGGCCGATGGCGAATTCGACATTCCCAATATTCCGGGCCGCAAATTATGGGTGACGCGCTCCGGCAAGCTTCTGCTCGCGACCGTGCAGGCCGAAAATCCCATCTGCACGATCGCCGTCGCCGCACAGACCGTCGGCGCCGACAAGCTCTGGCAGATGCTGCATGAAAATATCAAACTGGCGACGCGAGCCGACTATCTGCCATCAGATAATCCCTGGTCCGCCGTGCGCACGGAGGTCGGCCTCGCCGATCATCCGGATGATATCGAATGGCTCACCGACTTCGAGCGATGCCTCGCCTGGACGTGGATCGAGCGGGTGGGTCCGAAGAGGTAGGCGTAAGCCACCTTAACCGCCTTCAAAAATTCTCGCCCAATCATCGCACAATCAAGGAGCGAAGATGGATGATCGGGATCAACGATCCAAGCGCTATCAAACAAAAGAAGCCCGCGAAAAGACTCGCAGGCAGGCCAAAGCGCGGTTCAGGACGCTCCCCCGTCCAAAACTTGAGAATGAAAAGACCGATGAGCACGCCCGCGACGGCACCCCCGAGATGCGCCGCGTAATCGATCTTTACATCCTTCTCACCTAATAAGAGAGGCAGCAACGCCGGAATCAGCATTTGCACTGCCAAGACTTGTGATCCGGTACGCGCCTTTCCTTCAGGGAGACGAAAGCTGATAACGAATAAAGCAGCCAACAAGCCCATTATTCCGCCAGAAGCTCCGACACCGACGATATTTGGAGAATTAAAATAGACCGACGCCATGGCGCCAGCCAAAGCGCTAAAGGCGAAAACAGCGCCAAACCATCGCCAACCGATCAGCCTTTCCAAAGCCTTTCCAGTGAACCAGAGAGCGACTCCGTTAAAAAAGATGTGCGTAGTGCTGCTGTGCATGAGCGGCGCCGTGAACAATCGCCACCATTCGCCGTTTGCCCAAATGCGATCACCAAGTGTGCCTCCGAGGTAAGCGAGTGTCAGGGGGCTCGGCGCTCCGTTCTTGTTCGCGTTGACGGCAAATTTGAGTTCGGCCGCATAGACACAAACGAGTAAAGCCAGAAGCGCGTAGGTAAACCAGGGCTTTTGACGTGAGAATTCCTGCGATGGCGGGGGGATGGGAATGGCAGACAATGCTACGCTGGCTCTAGGCATTGCATGTGGAATCGAGCTCTTTACTGCCTCAAAATAAGATGCGCACTTGGCGACGATCATATCCTGTTTGCAATTTAAATCGCGCAGCGGAACAATGAGCACATTATCTGGACGGCCGGTCACTAGGTGTATCAGCCGCGATAGGCGGGTGCGCTTTAAGGTTGCTGCCGCCGCCGAATTCAAGTCAAATTTCAGAGTGTCTGTTCTTTTGGTTTTTGTCCGGCTGATGGCGATGACTTCCGTCCAAGCAATGATCCCCGAAATGCCATGCAGCGAGAATCCATTGGGCGAAATTACAAAAAAAGGCCCACGTACAAACAAGCGGGACACCCATTTGATGAACGCAGCTCCAAAAAACAGAGC
>JAATEW010000386.1 GCA_015655535.1 Hyphomicrobiales bacterium
CGCGATTGCCCAATATGCGACGGATCTCGACGTAGGCAATAACCGTACGGTAACCGATATGAATCAGGGTTTGGTATCCACAAATCCGATTTGGCTCGATTACATTCAGGGAGGTGGCGGTCTCCTTGGAAGCCTGGAAATCGTTTGGGCTGGCGACAATTTACCAGATCCGCTGTGGAGTGGGAACAATGACGCCGTCGATGCCGGAAGCGACGGCAGTATTACAATAGATGGCAATAACGACATTGTCATCGGTGGCAGCAACGACTCAATCAGCGTCACCGGCACCGGTGATAGTATAAGCCTCGCTGGCGGGGATACCCTGACAATGTCCGGCAGCGGCGATACAGCCTCTGTTACGGGGACCGGCGATTCGATCACAGCATCGGGCGATACGATCGTTGAAAGCGACGATCTTTCGGTGACAGTTGTTGGTGACGGCAACGGCATCACGCTTGGCAGTGGTGGCACCATCAATGTCACAGGCACTGATGATAGTATAAGCCTTGGCAGCGGAGACATGCTGACAATGTCCAGCGGCGGCGATACAGCCTTCATTACGGGAACCGGCGATTCGATCACAGCATCGGGCGACACGATCATTGAAAGCGACGATCTTTCGGCGACAGTTGTTGGTAATGGCAACGCCATCACGCTTGGTGGTGGCGACACAATTAACGTGACAGGGACTGGCGACGACCTCAGCGGCTCCGGTGATACCGCGAATTTTGGCGCCAACAGCAGCGGCATTATCTCCGGCATGGACGACAGTGTGAACCTCGCCAGCGGCGATGCAGTAACTTTATCCGGCAGCGGGGATGCAGCCTATATCGGGGGAACCGGTGATACTCTGACGGCGTCAGGTGATGCGATCACCGAGGCCAATGGTCTTACGGTGACCGTAGTTGGCACCGGCGATGGCGTCACGCTGGGCAGCAGCGATACGGTTGCTTTGTCGGGCAGCGGAAACGTAGTTTACGTTATTGGATCCGACGACTCTATTGAATCGGGTAGCAACACAGTTGAACTTGGGGACAACAGCAGCGCAACCATTGACGGAAATGGCAATTATATCGCCCTGAGTGGCGGCGATTCAGTTTACTTAGTAGGTGATGAAACGGTGAGCGCGTCCGGTGATACCATTAGTTTGGCTGCGGGTGCGAACGTGACTGTATATGGCACCGATGACTCGATTTATATTGATGGCTCTGACGCAAACGTGACAGTGGATGGCTCGTCTGCGAATTTTATTTTGGCCAATGATGTGAGCGGCATCGTTATAAACGACCAAGAGACGATAAATGTTTACGAGGGTAGTTATGACGAATTCGATATTCAGGACGCTTGGGGCGCGCAATGGTTTTACTATGTCGGGGGCGCCCAACCTTGGACTGATACTTTAGAAGAGAATGGTACAATTGGAGCTGGCTATGGTCCTACTGGCTATGGCTATGGCATAGGATATGGTTACGGTGGCTATGATCTTTCCAAGAAAATCGCGTCTGGAAAAACCTCTGGCACGAATATAGGCGTAATCGCTCAATATGATTTGACGGTTGCTCATGATCCGGCAGCTGCCAAAGTAGCCGAGGACGCGCGGCTTGAGGCGACGATTGCTTCCAATGGAGAAGCCCCGAAAGGCCCCGTCTTTGAAGGCGCCAAATGGAATACGCAAAGCACTGGCGCAGTGATTACCTGGAGTTTTGGTGATCCCACAGGGGATAGCGCTTCGGCGAATACGCCGCTGCTAAATACCGTCGAACAGGCCTTCCAGACTTGGGCGGCCGCTTCCGGACTTAAATTTGAGCAAGTCACGAACCTGGCTTCGGCAGATATCCAGATCAATTGGAGTGATCTGAACACGAGTTCGAGCGACGTGCTGGGCTATACGAATTTCCATGCGCAAGATGGTAATATTCAGCCGGGCGTCCAAATTAGTCTCGAATATCCCGGACAGGACCCATTGGTTTGTGGCGCTAACGGTCAACTGAGTTACTCTGGAACTAATGCAACCTTCTATCAGGTCGTGCTCCACGAAATCGGACATGCGCTTGGTCTTGGCGATAGCAGTGATCCTGATTCCATCATGAGTGCTGTCTCGAGCAGCTCAAATCGAGGCCTCGATCAGACGGATTTGATCGACATCCGAGAACTCTACGAGCAAAGGCCAAATCGTAGCAATTCGCCGACTCATTCCTTACCAGATATAAATCACGGCATGTTCGACACCAGTTTGAATCAGCTTGTTCAGGCGCTCGCAGTTTTCAACACTCAGGGATCGACGGCACTATCAAATCCGATGAACTTACAGATGCATATGCTTGAGCACGCCATTGCGGCGGCTCCCGTGGAAACCCACGCCCGTAGGCTTTAGCCGATGGACAATCAAGGGGAGCCGGCCGCGGTTCTTTGGCTATCGGTTAAATCCTGCCCGTGCATCAACTGGGGGCGACTAATCTGGGACTTCCTAAACCAGTTCTATTTCAATGATATAGGTGTTCGCAGTTTCATCCTGTGCGGCACGCCAATTCTGAACAGAACTGCGAACACCACCTCGCTAAATATGGACCGTCAGGACATGTCGATCTCGGTTAAATCCTGTCCGCGCATCCAGGCTGGATAATCACACACAAACGTTCGCGACGATCACTTCTCACTTCGCGGGCAATGTGCTCGGCACGAGCAGCTTGATGTGCCAGCCGTCGGCCTCCTGCTGATAGACCACAGCGAGATTGCCTTCCTCGCGCTTCTCCTTGCCGTCCTTCTCAGGCACTGTCACCGCGAAATGGCCGATGCCATAGCCGCCATTGCCTTGCAGATGGACTTCGGTGATCGTGGTCGCGTGATCCTTGGCGCCGGAGGCAAAGCGCTTCTCATAATAGGGCCTCAGGCCGGCCGTGCCACGTACGACCGCGCCCGATGGTGAAATCAGGATGGCGTCGGCGGCGTAGACCTTGGTCATGCCATCGACATCCTTGGCGCCGTAATAGGTGTCATATTGCTTCGCGAGCGTGGTCGCCGCCTGCATCAGGCTTTGTTCGGTGATCTCTTCGGCATGAGCCGGCATCACGAGCGCGACAGCGCATAGGCAACCGAAGACATATTTCAACACGGGCTCGTCTCCCTGCATTCAATCCGCGCGGATAGCATCAGACCCGGATGACATCTTCAAAGAAAAAATCTCGAAGGACGATCACATCGGATTGATCGGCATGACGCGGGCACCACGGAATTATGAAGCGCGCTGAATTTTCTCATATCGTTTGATGACGCGGTCTTTGCGCAAGCGCGAGAGTTTTTGCAGCCAGAAAATGCCGTCGAGCTGATCGATTTCGTGGAAAAGACAGACGGCAAGCAAGCCGTCGGCCTCTTCGACATGTTCGGCGCCGTCCAAATCCTGATAGGCGACGCGCACGTGGCCGGGCGCTCGACATCTTCGAGCACGCCCTGCATCGAGACGCTGCCTTCCTTATAGGAGGACATCTCATCGGCGGCCCAGACGACGCGCGGATTGACGTAAATGCGGACGCCGGTGCCGTCTTCGAGCTCGATTACGGCGAGCCGCTGCGCGACGCCGATATGAGACGCGGTGATGCCGAGCCCGGATGCATCGCGCATCGTGTCCAGCAGATCGTCCGCGAGCGTGCGAAGCGCCGCGTCGAAGGCGGTGACGGGCAGGGCCCCTTCGCGCAGCCTTGGATCGGGAAATTGTAGAATCGGTCGGATTGTCACGCTGCCTCCCTGCGTCCGATCAGCATCGGTTTCGCTATATGACACCTGACATAGATGATTTTGGAGGCTTTGGGAGAGCGGATATTTATCGCATCTAAAATATCCGTGAAAACAATTCGTTATGCGTTGAGGCGATCGCTCCGGGGCGAAAAGCGACTGCCCACGGAGGATCGAGCTCGTGGGCAGTCGCCGGCGGGAAACCATCATCCAGGGCTTGGGAGCGCCACTTTCCTGACCGGATGAAGGTCCCTCCTTGAGGGAGCAACTGCGGCAAGATCCGCGTACGCCGCCCTCATTTCGAAGCATGATCCCGTGCGGCGCGCCGCATAGATCATGCACATAACTCTAAGAAGTTCGGGAACGGAGTTTCGCGCTTTGATCTGAATCAAGCCGTCCGTTTTGCCTCAATGAGCCATCAGCATCGGGACCGTGCAGCGTGTCAGGAAATCGCGCGTCACGCCGCCGAAGATCCATTCGCGCAATCTCGAATGGCCATAGGCGCCGAGTACGACGAGATCCGGACCGATGCGTAGGGTTTCATTGAGAAGCGCATCGGCGACACTGTCCCAATCCTGGATGTGCCGCAATTCGACTTTCACGCCATGCCGGTCGAGATAGCGCACTATATCGGCACCCGGTGCCTCATGCTCCGCCTCAGGCGGGCCTTTGCGGCCGACCATGCCGACGATGACCTGACGTGCCTTTTCGAGAAAGGGCATGGCCTCGGTCACGGCCCGCGCAGATTCGCGCGTATTGCCCCAGCCGATGAAGATCGTGTCGAAGGATGAATTTGCGCGCACCATCTCGTCCGGCGCGATATAAACGCCGCGTCCGGCGCCGAGGAGCGCGGCTTCGATCACTGCCGGCCAGCGCTCGATTCGGTCGGGGCGGTAAGGCCTGAGACCCACCACGAGATCGGTGGTGCGCGCCTCGTTCGCGAAACTTACCCGCAGATCGTCGGGGACGATGTCGAGCCGGCGCACCCCTGTTTGCGCTTGCGGGGTTGCGAGCCTTTCGAAGCGCTGGATCAGTGCCTCTTCGATCTGATCGCCCCCGCTCAAGGCTTCGTCCTGGCTTATCGAGAGCGCGGCCGAGGCCTCGCCAAAATTTGCCATGGCCATCGAGATTTCGGGCAGCAGATGCGTGTAAACGCCGCGCAGATGCGCGCCGAACAAGACCGCGAGCCGGTCGGCATGCGCGATCCTGAGCGTATCGTCGGAAGACCCATCGAGATGAACAACGATATCCTTGATCATAGCTGACGACCTATCGATAAGAGGCCATTTTTGGCTGATGTCGCCCTCGCCCTCGCGGCAGGTCATGGCGCTGGACTTGATGCAATCATAACGACGATCCGGGCGAACTATAAGCCTCGCCCGGATTCTTGAAATCGATCAATGGATCGCCAGGTGATCCTCGACGGAGGTGACGCCGGGCACCGACCAGGCGGCGCGCTCGGCCTCGGTCCGCTCGTGCCAGCTGCTCACATGCCCGTCGAGGACGACCTTGTTATTGGTGACCTTGACCTGGATGCTTGAAGCTTCGAGTTCGGCATTGCGCTTCAGCGCGTTTTCGATGCGCTTCTTGACGTCGTCCGCTTTGATCGGCGACCTGACCTCGATGAGATTGGTGACGCCGGTCACGCCCGACAATTTGCGCACGGCATCCCCAGCACCTGCGCGCTGATAATGCCAGTGAACCGCTCCATTAAGCGTGATCCAGCCTTGCTGGACTTTGACCTGTACGGCATCGTCCGGAATCGTCGTATCCCAGGCAATGATATTGAGGGCGCGTGCCGCGATCTGATCGTCCGCGGTCTTCTTTTCGTTGGGATAACGCACCTCGATTTCCTCGGCGATCCCGCGAACGCCTTTCACGCGGCGCACGGCATGTTCCACGTCATATTTCTCGGCGAAACTGGCGACATGGCCGGTCAGCGTCACAATGCCATTTTCGACGGCAATGCCGATATTCGCAGCATTGACGCTCGGCTGGAATTCAAGCTCGTCGATGATGCGCTGGCGCAGATCCTGATCGTTCATGGCTTTCTCCCTGAGCTTCCGTGGCCGGCTTGATGTCATCATTTCGCACGGAGCGTTGGGAAAGCGGTTTGACCTGCGTCAATTGGTCAAACATGTGATCAAAAAAAAGCAGAGCTGACGATTGCTGACGGAACCTGCGCGGGCACGAAATCGTTTGATTGAGCGCAATGCCGGATGACAGACCCCATATGCAGACTGAGGGCGAATACGCGCCTGTTCCGGCCGGAGAAGAGCCATGATATCCATCGTGATGATAATGTCCCTCGCAGTTCCGCTTGTTTTCGCCTTTGTCACGTTGCGCGAGGCTCCGGAAGCCAAACGAGTCGAGGCGAAGGCCGTATCGCGCCGCCATCCATGAGGGATCTGCCTCTTTCCGAGGTCTATAAGTTCATCGAACCGGGTCCGGTGGTCTTGCTGACCACAAGCCATCGGAATCGGCCCAATGTCATGACCATGTCGTGGCATATGATGGTCGATTTCACGCCGCCTCTGATCGCCTGTGTCGTCAGCCAAGGGGATTATAGTTTCGCCGCATTGCGCGCGACGCGGGCCTGCGTCATCGCCATACCGGATGCAAAACTCGCCGAGAAGGTCGTGGCGATCGGCAATTGTTCCGGCCGCGACACGGATAAGTTCGAAGCCTTCGGTCTGACGCAATTGCCCGCTGAAACGACCGTGGCGCCCTTGATCGCCGAATGTTTCGTCAATCTGGAATGCAAGGTGGCGGATACGCGCCTCGTGAACAAATATAATCTCTTTGTGCTCGAAACCGTCAAAGCATGGCGGGATACGAAACAGCCGGCACCGAAGACGATTCATCACCAGGGCTACGGAAGCTTCGCCGTCGATGGGGATACGATCCGGCTGCCGTCGCGCATGCCGTGATCGGGACCGGGATTTGATCGATCGCAATGCGCGACATTGTCATCCTGTTCGAGATGGCTTTGAAGCAGAAAGGAAACGCGATGGAGCATATCAAAATTCCGTGGAAGAGCTGGGTCGTGGTCTGCGATGGCACGAAGTCGCTGATCTTCAGCAATGAGGGCGACGCGGAGCTTCTCAATCTTCAGCCGGTCGATATACGTGTCGAGCCGGACCCGCCGACCCGCGAGCTTGGAACCGACCGCCCCGGACGTGTTCACGAGTCCAAGGGCGCAAGCCGCAGCGGCGTCGAGGCCACCGATTTCCATGCCGAGGCCGAAGCTGATTTCATAAAGAAGCTCGCCGAACGGCTCGACAAGGCCGCGCGCGACCACGAGGTGAAACATGTCATTTTGATCGCGCCGCCAAAAGCGCTCGGCATTTTGCGAAAGCATTTGACGCCCGAGTTTCAGGCTTTGGTACGAGCCGAAGTGGCGAAGGATTTGGCGCAGCTTTCGACGGCCGAGATCGAGAAACATCTGGCTGCTTAAGAATGCGCGGGTTGGAGAAGAGGAAAGCCATGGCAGAATTTTCGGACTTGTCGATTTCGCTCGAACAATTGGGCTTTATCATCATCAAGGCCCGCGAATTCGACGCGAAGGAAGGTGTCACCGAACCTGATCCCGGCTCCAACCCGACCGACGACGGGCAGGGCGCGGTTCTTGAAGACCATGGCGACGATCCGGTGCGCGCCGAACTTGTCGGATTTATCCACGCGATGAATGAGGACGAACGCGCCGATCTTGTCGCTTTGGCATGGCTTGGGCGCGGCGACGGCGAGCTCGCGGATTGGGACGAGCTCCGGTCGCAGGCCTTGCAGGAACATAATAAGCGCACGGCATCCTATCTGCTCGGCATACCGCTGCTGGCGGATTATCTCGAAGAGGGGCTGGCGCAATTCGACGAGACGATCGAGGATGTCGAAGCCGAGCACCTGTAAACGGCGTTCGGCAGAGGTGCCATCACGCGACACGGCTTCCGCTTGAGATTGGAAATTTCGCCAGCGCGGCGACGACCTCTTCGTCGCTGACCTGCCGAAAGTCGTCGTAGAAATAACCGACTGCGCCGAAGGCCGTGGGCGCATGCAGGCAGACTAAATCATCCACTTCGCCGCGAAGATCGCCGATCACATCGGCCGGTGCGACGGGAACCGCGAGCACCAATGTTTTTGGTTCAAGCTCGCGGATGGCCTTCAAGGCAGCTTTCATCGTCGCCCCGGTTGCGATCCCGTCGTCGATGACGATCGCGACTCGACCCGCAAGATCGATGCGCGGTCGTTTGCTGATATAGAACTGCCGCCGACGTTCGATTTCGGCAAGCTCCTTTTGGGCAGCCGCATCGAATTCCGCCGCGGTGACGCCGGCCTCGCGGATGATATCTTCATTGCGGATGACGACCGGCTTGGCGCCGTCCATGACGGCGCCCATGGCATATTCCGGTTGCATCGGAACGCCGATCTTGCGGACAAGCACGAGGTCGAGCGGTGCATCGAGGACCGCTGCGACTTCCCCCGCGACGGGCACGCCACCGCGTGGCAAAGCGAGAATGACGGGGTGCTGCTCTTTATAATACGAAAGCGCCTTGGCCAGTTCGCGGCCGGCATCCGATCGGTCATGGAAAGACATCTGGGGCCTCCGTGCCTATCGCTCCGTCCAGACCGTGCCGGTTTTTTGGTAACGCCGTTTCACGGCGACCTATGCCACGCGATGCGCGATTTCTTCGTGCTCCGCTTCGTTGCGATAGGCGTAACCTGCCCAGGCACTGTTGAAGGCCGCCAAATAAATTTCCTGCGCGTGAACCGGTAAATGATTGCGCAAGGACGGCGGAAGA
>JAATEW010000396.1 GCA_015655535.1 Hyphomicrobiales bacterium
CGCCAGCCAGTAAATATCTTTCCGGTCTCCGCCTGCCAGGGCCTCGCCGGTGAAAAATGTGGCGTGGCGAAATGCGTCATAGCGGCGCCGCAGTGCAAGGAGATTGCGGACATAGGTGAGAAGCGCGGGATCGGTGCTGTTACCCCAGTCCATCCAGCTCAATTCGTTGTCTTGGCAATAGGCATTGTTATTGCCCTTCTGGCTGTGTGCGAGCTCGTCGCCCATGAGGAACATGGGCGTTCCGGTCGAGAGCAGCAGGGTCGCGAGAAGATTACGCCTCTGGCGGGCCCGCAAGGCGAGAACGGTCTGATCCTCCGTCTCGCCTTCGACGCCGCAATTCCATGAGAGATTATTGCCATTGCCGTCGCGATTGTCTTCGCCATTGGCCTCATTGTGGCGCTCGTTGTAGCTGACGAGATCCTGCGTCGTGAAACCGTCATGCGAGACGATGAAATTCACCGAGGCCCAGGGCCGCCGTCCGGCATAGGCATAAAGCTCGGCCGAGCCCGCGAGCCTTGCCGCGAGATCCGGCAGCTTGCCGGGATCGCCGCGCCAGAAGGTCCGGACCGTGTCGCGATATTTATCGTTCCATTCGCCCCAGCCGGGCGGAAAGCCGCCGACGCGATAGCCGCCCTCGCCGAGATCCCACGGCTCGGCGATCAATTTCACCCGCGAGAGGACCGGATCTTGCCCGATGGCGCGCAGGAACCCGGCACGATCGGTGAAGTCATAAGGATCGCGCGCGAGCGTCGAGGCGAGATCGAAGCGGAAGCCATCTATATGATAGGCCTCGACCCAATGGCGCAGGCTGTCGAGCACCATTTGCAGCACGCGCGGATGCGCGAGATCGAGCGTATTGCCGCATCCCGTACTGTCCCACGAAAAGCGCGGATTGTCGGGCGCGAGCTTATAATAGCTCGCATTGTCTATCCCGCGAAAGCTGAGCGTCGGCCCGAGGTGATTGCCTTCGCATGTATGATTATAGACGACGTCGAGAATGACTTCGATATTGGCCTCATGCAGAGACGCAATCGCGGCCTTGAAACCAAGCACGCCATCCTCGCCGAAATAGCGCGGCTCCGGCGCGAAGAAACCTAGCGTCGAATAACCCCAATAATTGCGAAGCTGTTTTTCGACGAGAAACCGGTCGTCGGCGAAAGCATGGATCGGCAGAAGCTCGATGGCGGTGACGCCAAGCTTCACGAGATGATCGATCACCGCCGGATGACCCAGCGCCGAATAAGTGCCGCGCAAGCCTTCCGGCAAATCCGGATGCAATTGGGTCAGCCCTTTGACATGGGCTTCATAGACGACCGTATCGCGCCAGGGCCGCCGGCGCTGGCGGTCGCCGTCCCATGTATGGGCCGGATCTTCGACGACGGCTTTGGGCATCATGGCCGCGCTGTCGCGCCGGTCCGGGACGAGATCGCCACGCGGCGCACCCATGCGATAGCCGTAAAGCGCATCATGCCAGTGGATGCGCCCGGAAATCTGCCGCGCATAAGGGTCAAGCAGGAGCTTATGCGGATTGAATCTATGGCCTGCCGCCGGGTCATAGGGACCATGAACGCGATAACCATAAAGCTGGCCAGGTCTCATCCCGCGCACATAGGCGTGCCAGACTTGGTCTGTGCGTGCCGGCAAAGAGATACGTCTCGTCTCGCGGCGGCCCGAAGGCTCGAACAGGCACAGCTCGACTTTTTGCGCATGCGCGGAAAACAAGGCGAAATTGACGCCCTTGCCATCCCACACCGCACCGAGCGGAGCGGGGCTACCCTCCTCGACCATCAACATTTCGGCAATCCGGAGAGAGAGGGATCAGTGGCTCAGCGTGAATCGTTGAAGCGCATTCGCCAGCCAGGAGCTGCCTTCTTCCACGGTCTCGTTTTCATTGGCGATCCCCGGGGTGAGACCCGCGGCGATACCGGGCGCGAGACTGTCATTCAAAAACGCGGCAGGCTCGGCCGGTCCGATCAGACTGCAATCTCCGCCAAGCTGTTCGAGAAAGCGCTGGACCCAGGTGTCGACCGTGTTGAGGCGCAAGATCTCCATCGCCTCCGTCCAACGCGCCTTGCGCTCGTCGAGCGGCATTTCAAACGCCCGGGCGATCGCCGTCGCCGTCGCCTCGATGTCATAGGGATTGACGATCAAGGCGCTCTTCAGCTCATAGGCCGCGCCGGCAAAGCGCGACAGAATGAGCACGCCCGGATCTTCCGGCGATTGCGCCGCGACATATTCCTTGGCGACGAGATTCATGCCGTCGCGCAGCGGCGTCACGAGACCGACGCGCGCGAGCCGGAAGAGGCCTGCCAAGGCCGAGCGGCTCATGGACTTGTTGCTGTAGCGGATCGGCGTCCAATCGACATCGCCGAGCTTGCCGTTGATATGGCCGACATGTTCGGCCACCTCGCGCTGCATATCGATATATTCCGGGATGTCCGAGCGTGATTTCGGCGTGATCTGCAACATGGTGATGCGCGCCTTGGCGGCTTCCGGAGAGCGTTCGATGAAGGTCGAGAAGGCATCGATCCTTTGCCTTATGCCTTTCGAATAATCGAGCCGGTCGACGCCGATCACCAATTGGCGGCCTTCGAGGCTCGCGCGCGTCCGGCGCACGATCGCGTTACGTTCGGCGATCTGAGCTTCGTGACAGAAGCCGCCCGTATCGATACTGATCGGATGAGCCGCTACGGTGAAACGCCGTCCATAGGCCTCGCAGAGACCGCCGTCGATGACGTGCCCGACTTTGGCATGGGTGAAGCAGCCCATGAGATTTTCGGCATCGCCCGGGGTCTGCATGCCGACCAGATCATAGGCCGCGAAGGCCCGCAGGAGGCGTTCGTGAGACGGCAGCGCCGTAGCGATTTCATGTGACGGCCACGGTATATGGAGGAAGAAACCAATGCGGTTGGTGATGCCCAGCTGGCGCAGATAATCGGCAACCGGGATCAGATGATAATCGTGAATCCAGACGATATCTTCCGGCTTGATCAGTTTGGCAAGCCGGCGGGCAAACATCTCATTGACGCGGAAATACCCGGCCACGTCGCGCCGTGAAATTTCGGCGAGGTCGAGGCGGTAATGACAGACCGGCCAAAGAACCCGATTGGAAAATCCGTGATAATATTCGTCTATATCACGACGTGACAGATCCATGACAGCATAATTGATCGCACCGCGTGTATGGAGCTGTAATTGCGGGTCGGTCTCGGTACCGACCTTACCTGACCAGCCAAACCAGATGCCGCCGCGCGTCTTCAAGGCTTCTTCGAGCGCTACGGCCAAGCCGCCGGCAGCTGGTACGCTGCTCGCCGCGGGAACCGAAACTCTATTCGAAACAATGATTAATCTGCCACTTGTACCGCCGCGGCCTGTAAGCGGAAGTTCCTGCAAAGCTTCAACATGAGCCATGGTCGCGAACGCCCTTTCCAAAACATTATCGGAATTCCAACGCTGCTAAGGCAACTTCGTTTCCACAAGCGGCCAAGAAAAATTCTTGCAAGCATGTTGTTTAATTTGAAGATTTCTATTTTTACCGAGGAACTTTTTAAGCCCCTCGACCGATATGCTTCTTTTGGTCCGCATTGGCTCTTCAAGGCCAAGCCTCTTTCGTGATCTTTCATGGCACATTACACCAACTGAAGCTGTTCAGTGTGGTACGACCGCGCTCAAATCTTTCGTGTGAACGTATCTGTACCGGATTCTCAAAAGAAGATCGGGCGCAATACGATTCCACTGACACAGATTTCGGCAATCTTGCGGCGAAAGCGAGGCGGCGTACCGCCCTTCGCGCTTAAGGTCCCATGCACGAACCCGCTTCGCGGGAGGGGGGCGGCGAGATCGAGCATAAACTTCAAGCGATGAGACGTTGAGCGGGCCGCGTCGGGCTCCGAGCATCAAGGGTCACCCTTCATGCTTGAGGCAGATCCGATGTCCCAACA
>JAATEW010000054.1 GCA_015655535.1 Hyphomicrobiales bacterium
ATTGGCGTTGACGACAGCAACAGTACTCGGCGAGCGTGTGAAACAGGTCGTCGCCTTCAATCCCTACGATTATTTGCCGGGTGTGGAGCGGGCGAACCTCCTCGCGTCCGTCATTATCAAAAGCGTGCGCGCGCCCGTCATCGGGCCGGTTTTCGCCGCCATGGAAAGCCGGGCCAGTCTTGCCGGTATCTTGAAGGGTGGTTTCTACGACCCGCGCAGTATGCCGCCGGACTTTATTGACGAACTGGCGAAGAGCGGGAAGCGGCCGGGCTACTCGAACGTTGCGCGTGCCGTTTATCGAGGCCTTCCGAGCTACGTCGCGGCGCGATCCTATTACGCGCGGATCGATGTTCCGGTGACACTGGTCTACGGCGATCATGATTGGTCGCGCCCGGCCGAGCGCGAAGCGAACCGGGCTCTGATCAAGCATGCGAAGATGATTGTCCTCAAGGATGCCGGTCATATTGCTTCGCTGGAGAGGCCGGACGAATTCGCCCGCATTCTTATTGAGACCCTTTCAACAGCCCGCTCCGCCGCTTGAGACGGAACACATAAGCTTATCCCATTGTCGAGGAGGTCAATCATGAAAACGTTTCTTAGCATTGGATCTGGTCCGGGTATGGGCCTTGCGACAGCCGAGCGCTTTGCCGGCGAAGGGTTCCGGATCATCTTGAGCGCCCGGAACGAGATCAAGACGAAAGAGCTTGCGGGGCAGCTCGAAGCGATGGGCCATAAGGTCGAAGTGCGTAAGGTCGATGCAGCCGAGCCGTTAAGCATCGCAACGCTCGTGTCGCAAGTTGAAAACGAGTTCGCCGGTATAGATGTCCTGCACTTCAATGCGGCCTCGCTGCGAAAGGCCACATTGGCAGATCAACCACGCGAGACATTCAACTATGATCTCGCCGTTAATATCGGTGGCGCCATGGTCGCTGCGCAGGCTGTGGCGCCCAGCATGATCGCGCGCGGCTCAGGTTCCATCCTGTTCACAGGCGGCGGCTTCGCCCTTCAGCCGCACCCGGATTATCTGTCTCTGAGCATCGGTAAGGCAGGTATTCGCGCGCTGGCGCAAGGCATCTTCGAACCGTTCCGGGAAAAAAGTGTCCACGTCGCGACCGTTACCGTCGCAGGCCTCGTCATGAACAGCAAAGACGCCAATGCCGTCGCTGACCAGTTCTGGCAACTGCACAGCCAGCCTGCCGGTTCGTGGCAGGTGGAGACCGTATATACGCCCGCCGGCTGAGAACCGGGAAACGGCTGATCGGCCACGGCGCGCCGATCAGCTCCCCTTAGAAAAGGGACTTCATCATCACTTCTGCGATCCGTCTTAGCATTACAGTTGCATTCGCGTTTCGACTCTGACTCGATGTGCCATCGCGATTCGGAGGTGATGGATAGAGGAGGCCTTGGGAACTGTATTCCTCTGTTTCAAATTCTACGCTCGTATTTAGAGCGCGCTGACGCGCCTAGTTTAGCTGGGCCGGTTGCGTAGCTCTGTTGCCGCACTGTTTTTCCCAGCCCAAATAAAAGATCGGCCCTCGTCGAGTAGGCTATCTCTCCGCGACCACGCCACCCAGAATGTAAGGTAGCGACAGGGTGAGCCGCTTGTCTGGTTTTATCGACTCGGATCAGCCGATTATCAACGCTACGCAATCGCCCCTTGGTGAGAACTCCGAAAGTCGTCCCCCGCCGTCGCTTAAACCCGGTTAGATTTCGAAAGCGGGTGTTCAGCTTTCGGCCCATTCTCAGATTTCGCTTTGCGTCCATCGAGACAGAGAGCGCAGAGCCCAAACCCGGCATCGGACGAAAGTTCAGTCTAGCAAAAAGGCATTCGTTCGCGGTAACCTGCCATCAAAAGCAGATGGGGTCATTACATGAAAAAGCGCATGAGCCGGCTTCTCACCACCGTCGCGGTATCGGCTATTGGCGTTGGTATTTTGGGCATCGGCACATTGGGTTTCTCGCCACTGGCCTCCACGGCCGCCTTGGCTCAAACCGCCGCCTGCCCCCGCGACGACCCCGGCATCACGCTCCCGCCCGGCTTCTGCGCAACGGTCTTTGCCGACAATCTCGGCCACGTCCGCCATATGTCCTTTGCGCCCAATGGGGTGCTTTATGCCAACACGTGGAGCGGCCGTTATTTCCGCTATGACACGCCGCCCGCTGGCGGCTTCGTGCTGGCACTCAAGGATAGCAAAGGCACCGGCAAGGCCGATGTCATCGAGCGTTTCGGCGACGGCGTGCCGGAGGGCTCCGCCGGCGGCAGCGGCGTCGCTTTTTACAAAGGCGCCGTCTATGCCGAGCAAAACGACAAGATCCTTCGCTATGCGATCCCCGAAGGGTCGATCGTCCCGAAGGAGAAGCCCGAAGTCGTCGTCTCGGACCTGCCTCTGACCGGCGATCATCCGATGCATCCTTTCGTGATCGACGCGAAAGGCAATATCTATATCGACCTCGGCTCGGCGACCAATAGCTGTCAGGTCGACAATCGCAAAACCGGTTCGCCCGGCATTGACCCTTGCGTCGAACAGGAAACCCGCGGCGGCACATGGCGCTATGACGCCAATAAAACCGGGCAAAAATTCTCCGCCGCCGAACGCTTCGCGACGGGCATCCGCAACGGCGAGGGCTTTTCCTTCGACGCCAGCGGAAAGCTCTACGCAACGCAGCACGGCCGCGATCAGCTCTCGCAGCACTTCCCCGCGCTCTATAAGGCGGCGGAAGCCGCCGAACTGCCCGCCGAGGAAATCGTCCAGGTGGAACAGGACGACGATTTCGGCTGGCCGAGATGCTATTTCGACGGCATGCAGAAGAAGCTCGTTCTCGCGCCGGAATATGGCGGCGACGGCGGCAAGACGATTGGCGTCTGCGCCGAGAAAAAGCCCCCGGCCGCTTTCTTCCCAGCGCATTGGGCGCCAAACGATCTCCTGGTTTATACGGGCAAGGCCTTTCCCTCCGCCTATCAAGGCGGCCTCTTTGTCGCCTTTCACGGCTCCTGGAACCGCGCCCCGGCGCCGCAGGGCGGCTATGACGTTGTCTTTCAGCCGATGAAGGACGGCAAGGCGGCCGGCGATTTTATCGTCTTCGCCGATGGCTTCGCCGGCGCCATAAAGGAACCCGTCCGCGCCGCCTATCGTCCAGGCGGTCTTGCGATGGGACCCGACGGCGCGCTCTATATCGCAGACGATCAGAAGGGCCGCATCTGGCGCGTCACCTATCACGGCAACGCGGATGCAAAGATCGAAGCCGCGCCCGCGCCAAAAGTCATCCCTGTCGCCGTGATCGATAAATTGCCCGATGTCTCCGAGCTGCCGGTTCCGGCTGGCGCGACGCGAGAACAGATCGTGCTGGGCGATAAGATCTTTCACGGTCAGATGAGCGATGGCACCTGCTTGGGCTGTCACGGCTCGGATGGAAAGGGCACACCGCAAGGACCGTCCCTCATCAGCGGCAATTTCGTGCAAGGCGCCGGCGGTCAAGGCTTGGACACGCTTGAAGCCATCACCAAATTCGTCACAGAAGGCGTGCCGAAGCCGCGCAACTTTTCAGACCCGATGCCGCCGAAAGGCGGCGCGCCTCTGTCGGACGCCGACATCAAGGCTGTTGCCGCCTATGTCTGGGCAATTAGCCATCTGAAGAAGATGTAGCCGGTCTTCGGAAGCCGTGCCCCTGCCGTTGTCCTCACCTTGAATTGCCGCCCGCGCGTGGCGGCTGCCTTTTCCACAGGCGGTCGAAGACACCTGCAATGCCGTCTCGAAACAGCAGCACGCAGATCACGAAGATCACGCCCTCAACGATCGTCACCCAGCCGCCGAGCGAGGCCAGATAGGTTTCCATCGTCTCGACCAGAAGCGCGCCGATGATCGGGCCGAAGACCGTGCCAAGGCCGCCGACAAGCGTCATCAGCACCACTTCGCCCGACATCGCCCAATGCACATCCGTCAGCGAGGCGAGTTGGAACACAAGCGCCTTGGTCGCGCCGGCAAGACCCGCGAGCGTCGCGGACAGGGTGAAGAGGATCAGCTTGAACCGCTCGGTCCGATAGCCGAGCGAGACAGCACGGGGTTCATTCTCGCGTATCGCTTTCATCACCTGCCCAAAGGGCGAATGGATGATGCGGTTGATGGCGAAGAGCCCGGCCAGAAAGATCACCGCGACCAGCACATAAAGCGCGCGGTCACTCGACAGATCGATGAAGCCGAAGAGCCTGCCGCGCGGCACGGATTGGATGCCGTCTTCGCCGCCGGTGAAGGGCACCTGCAACGAGACAAAATAGACCATTTGCGCCAACGCCAAAGTGATCATGGCGAAATAAATGCCCTGCCTGCGGATCGCGAGCGCGCCGAAGACGAGGCCCAATGCGCCCGCCGCCAATGTGCCGAGCAGAATGGCAAGCTCCGGCGTCAGGTGCCAGCTTTTCGCCGCATAGGCGCAGACATATCTCGCCGTACCGAAATAAGCGGCGTGCCCGAAGGACAAAAGCCCGCCATAGCCGAGCAGAAGATTGAAGGCGCAGGCGAATAGCCCGAAGCACAGGACCTTCATCACGAAAACCGGATAGGCGACGAAAGGCGCGACGCAGAGGATCGCGAAGATGAGCAGAAAGATCTTCCAATCGCGCGATGCCGCGGGAGCGGCGGCGGATGGCGACAGCGCCGCATCAAGGCTCATGCGGCTCTCCCGAAGAGACCGGCGGGTTTGAACAGGAGCACCAGGATCATCGCGAAGAAGATCACCGTCGAAGCTGCCTCGGGATAGAAGACCTTGGTCAGCCCCTCGATCAGCCCGAGACCGAAGCCTGTCAGCACAGCGCCGAAAATCGACCCCATGCCGCCGATCACGACAATGGCGAAAACGACGATGATGATGTCGGCACCCATGATCGGGTTCACCGAATAGATCGGCGCCGCGAGCACGCCGGCGAAACCCGCGAGCGCCACGCCAAATCCATAGGTGAGCGTCAGAAGAAGCGGCACGTTGACGCCGAAAGCCTGGACGAGCGCCGGGTTTTCGGTGGCGGCGCGCAGATAGGCGCCGAGCTTGGTCTTTTCGATCAACAGCCAGGTCGCGAAACAGACGAGAGCGGAGAGAACGACGACGAAAGCACGATATTTGGGAAGGAACATGAAACCGAGATTCCAGCCGCCCGAAAGCTCCGGCGGTATTGCATAGGGCAGCCCGGACACGCCGTAATAATTGCGAAACAAGCCCTGAATGATCAGCGCGAGACCGAAGGTGAGCAACAGCCCGTAGAGCGGGTCGAGCTGATAGAGCCGCGAGATGAGCAAGCGCTCGATCACGATCCCGAAGAGCCCGACGATCAGCGGCGCCAGGATCAGCGCCCACCAGAAACCGATCCCGGCATAATTCAACAGTATCCAAGCCGCGAAGGCGCCCATCATATATTGCGCGCCATGGGTGAAATTGATGATGTTGAGAAGACCGAAGATGACCGCGAGGCCGAGGCTCAAAATGGCATAGAAGGAGCCATTGATGAGGCCGAGCAGGAGCTGACCCAGCAAAGCCTGGAGCGGAACGCCGAACACCATTGTCGTCATGACTACTGCTTCACCAGCGGACAGGCGCTCTCGGCGAGCGGCCGGAAGGCCTCGGCACCGGGAATGGTTTCGAGCAGCTTGTAATAATCCCAAGGGCCTTTCGACTCCTCCGGCTTCTTGACCTGGAAGAGATACATGTCGTGGATGGCGCGGCCATCGGCGCGGATTTCGCCCTTGCCAAAGAGCGGATCATCTGTCGGGGTGGCCTTCATCTTGGCCATCACCTGGGCTGTGTCCTTGCTTTGCAGCGCCTCCACAGCTTTCAGATAATGCAGCACGGCGGCATAGACGCCGGCATGGACCATGGTCGGTTCCTTGCCGCCATATTTCGCGGCGAAACGCTTCGACCAGGCACGGGTATTGTCGTTCAAGTCCCAATAAAAGGATTCCGTCAGCACCAGTCCCTGCGCCACCGGCAGGCCGATCGCATGCACATCGCTCAGGAAGACGAGCAGACCGGCAAGGCTCTGCCCGCCTTGCGTGATGCCGAATTCCGACGCCTGCTTGATCGAGTTCGACGTATCGCCACCCGCATTGGCGAGGCCGATGACTTTGGCGCCCGAGGCTTGCGCCTGCAAAAGGAAGGAGGAAAAATCGCTCGACGGAAACGGCGACTTGACCGAGCCCAGCACCTTGCCGCCTGCCGCCTGCCGCCTTGACGATCTGCGTCGTATCGGCTTCGAGCGTCTTGCCAAAGGCATAATCGGCGGTGATGAAAAACCAGGTGTTGCCGCCGCGTTTCACCATGGCGCCGCCGGTGCCTTTGGCGAGCGCATAAGTGTCATAGGTCCAATGAATCGTGTTGGGGGTGCATTGGGCGCCGGTCAATTCCGTCGAGCCTGCGCCCGACACGATGAAGATCTTGTTCTTCTCCCTGGTGATCTGGCTGACGGCGAGAGCGACTGAAGAAGTCGGCACATCCAGGATCATGTCGACGCCGTCTTGATCGTACCATTGCCGGGCGATGCCCGCGCCGACATCGGGTTTGTTTTGATGATCCCCCGAGACGATCTGGACCTTGATGCCCTTTTCCGCCGCCTTGAAGTCGTCGACAGCCATCTGCCCGGCGACGACCGACCCTTCGCCCGCGAAATCGGCATAGACGCCGGACCGGTCGTTGAGCACGCCGAGCTTCACCGCGATCTCAGCCTGCGCGACGCTCGAACCTGCTGCCATACAGGCGGCGATGAGCCATAATTGTCTGAGCCTCATTCTCCCCTCCCCTTAGATTTTTATTCAGATCTCTTTGGATCTTTGTTTGGTTTATACGCCGAGATAGGTTTTCAGCTTGGCGCCATTCGCCAGAAGATCGGCATTCGGCATCATGTCGATCACCTTGCCCTGTTCCACGATATAGTGCCGGTCCGCCACTTTCGACGCGAAACGAAAGTCCTGTTCGACAAGGACGATGGTGAAGCCCTTCTGTTTCAGTTGGGCGATGGTCCGGCCGATCTGCTCGACGATCACCGGCGCCAGACCTTCGTTCGGCTCGTCCAGCAAAAGAAGATGCGCGCCGGTGCGCAGAATGCGTCCGATCGCCAGCATTTGCTGTTCGCCGCCGGACAGCTTGGTGCCTTGGCTCGCGATCCGCTCCTTGAGATTTGGAAAAAGCGCGAAGATCTCGTCGACGATCAGGCCGCCCGGCTTCACCCGCGGCGGCAGCATCAGGTTTTCTCCGACCGAAAGAGACGAGAAAATACCGCGTTCCTCCGGACAATAGCCAAGGCCCAAACGCGCGATGGCTTGCGAGGAAAGTTTGATGGTCTCGTGCCCGTCGAAGACCACAGACCCCCGGCGCTTGCCCATGATGCCGATCAGCGCCTTCATCGTGGTGGTCTTGCCGGCGCCATTGCGGCCGAGAAGCGTGACGACCTCGCCTTCCCGCACCTCGAAATCCATGCCGTGCAGAACATGCGACTCGCCATACCAGGCCTCGAGGCCGCGCACGGTAAGAACGGGCTTTACGACCGAGGCTTGTACCGGCGAGGCCTCAGGCATGGCCGCCGCCAATATAGGCGTCTACCACGCGCGGGTCTGCGGATACGGTGGCGTAATCGCCCTCCGCCAGCACTTTGCCGCGCGCGAGCACCGTGATGCGATGGCAGAGCGAAGCGACCACCGAAAGATTATGCTCGACCATCAAAATGGTTCTTGTCGTGCCGATGTCGCGGATGAGTTCCGCGATGCGGCTGATGTCCTCGTGGCCCATGCCGGCCATTGGCTCGTCGAGCAGCATCATTTCGGGATCGAGCGCAAGCGTCGTTGCGATCTCGAGCGCCCGCTTGCGGCCGTAAGATAATTCCGCCGCGAGCGTATCGATGAGATGCGCGAGATCGACCCGCTCCGCGAGCGCCGCGGCTTCGCCGTTGAGATGATCGAGCACGCGCTGCGGGCACCAGAAAGTATAAGAAGGACCGGATCGCTTTTGCAGCGCGAGCCTGATGTTCTCCAATACCGTCAGGTGCGGAAACACGGCGGAGATCTGAAACGAGCGCACCAGGCCAAGCCGCGCCACATCGGCCGGACGCAGGCCGGAAATATTGCGGCCATTGTAGAGGATCGTGCCGGCCGAGGGCGTCAGGAATTTGGACAAAAGGTTGAAGCAAGTGGTCTTGCCCGCGCCGTTCGGCCCGATCAGAGCGTGGATCTTGCCGCGTCTTATGTTGAGCGCGACACCATCGACGGCCTTGAAGCCCTTGAACTCTTTCGTCAGCCCCTCGGTCCGCAAAATCGTATCGGCGTCGATCCTCTCCGTCCTTGGCGTGGATTCCAAGATCTGATCCATTGCCGATATTTGCCTATGGAGACGTTCCTGAACGCAGAGCATCGGCCAGTTTCGGCTTTCCTGCAAGCTCCGCCAAACGTCGAAGCGCGAGCGCCCGTGCCAGCTCAGCCTTTTTGTTCGCTGGCGTCGAGAATCCAGGTCTGCTCGCAAAACGAGACGTAAAGCCTCTCCTGCCCCAAGGCGGCGCCGAGTTCGATCGCCAGTTCGTTCAGCATGGCTTCGACAGCCTCATCGGACAGATGTCCGAGATAGGCATGCACCGCCTCGCCGGTGAAGACCGCGACCGGCTCGCGGTCGGAGCCGACGGTTCCATCCTCGCGCGGCCAAGCGTAGGTCACTTCGGCGCGCGTGAACATGCCGGAAAGCGCCGGCAGGCCGGCGCTGACGCGCCGCCGCATCCAGGCATGCGCGGTCCGCACGGCTTCGGATATGTCATAGACGCGGCCTTCCGCGTCCCATCCCTCGCGCAAGCCGACCGTGATCCTGAAGTCGCGGCGCGGCCCATAGGAATTCGGCACCATGACATAATCACTGTGCTGAAATCCTGCGCGCTGCACCTTATTGTCCGTCACGCTCGTTCCTCACGCAGGATCTTTGCGCCAAAGGCTCGCAAGCCAAGGCTGCTGCTCGCGCGGTGCGCCGTCCGGGCGATAATAATGCCCGCGTTCGGTGAAACCGGCTACCGTCATATAGGTCCGCCAAGCGTCAAGATCGTGATAGGCGCCGTAGCGCCCGGCGATCCAGCCTTCCTGGTTTTGTCCGCGCGGGTTCGACGAAAACAAAATGCCGCCTGGCTTCAATGTGGCGTGCAATTGCTTCAGCACGCGCGGCAGTTCCTGGCTCGGAACGTGAAACAAGGAAGCATTGGCGAAGACACCATCGAAATGGGATTGCGGCAAGCTGAGCTGAAGGAAATCCTGATGCCAGACTTCGCATCCGCTATAAGCGCGTGCCATGACGGCGAAATGCTCGGCGCCATCGAGCCCGATCGCATGATGCCCGCGCTCGGCGAAGACCTTGAGGTCGCGTCCGGGGCCGCAGCCGAAATCGAGAATTTTGAACGGAGGCGCCGCCTCGATCGCGCCCAGCAAGGCTTCGATGTTCTGACTGACATCGTGATCGCAGGTGCCCCGCCGGAATTCCTCGGCATGCTGATTATAATGGCCGAGCGTGACGGCGACCGCCTTTTCCAGATCCTGCGGACTGAGTTTCATGGCCGGTATTCATTCCCACGATCGACGGATGGGGTTCAAGCCGCTTTTACCACGGAAGGCGACTCCATGCGCCGTTTTCGCCGCGCGACGGCTCGGCTATGCTGAGCGGGGAAGCAAAGACCACTCACACCTCCTCAAAAGAGAGAGCCAATGACTCAAAAAAATTTGACGACCGTCTGGGCGCCGCGCCTGCTCAGCCTGTTGCGCATTGTCGCCGCTTTGCTCTTCATCGAGCACGGGACGCAGAAGCTGTTCGGATTTCCGCCATCGGCGCATCCGGCGCCAGCCGTATTGTCGCTCTTATGGGTCGCGGCGATTTTCGAAGCCATTGGCGGCATTTTTATTCTGCTCGGGCTCTTCACGCGTCCCGTGGCTTTTCTTCTTTCGGGAGAAATGGCCTTCGCCTATTGGCTCTATCATGCGCCGAATAGCTTCTTCCCGGCCAACAATGGCGGCGACGCAGCCATTCTTTTTTGCTTCGTCTTTCTCTATATGGCCGCCGCCGGCGGCGGCCCCTTCAGCCTCGATGGGCTCAGAAAGACGTCCTGACAACCAATTTTGAGATCGGGCAAAGCCCGGTCTCAGAACTGGTATCGCATGCCTGCGTTGAAGGCATAGCCGTTGATATTGTCGCCGAAGCGATAGTCGCCGCGCACGAAGCCGAGCATGCCGGTGTTCAGGATCTGCGCCGCGACGCCGAGGCCGACCTGCTCGAAGGTTCCGATCCGCGACACCGTGATCGGAACATTGCCGCCCGCCGCCTGGAAGGTCGTCGTCGTGTCGCCTTCGAACTCGCGCCACACGCTGCCCGTCAGGAACGGCTGGATCGCCACCGTCTCGAACGAATAATTCGTACCGATCCGCACGCCCGCGCGCCCGATCAGGCTGTTGATCGGATTGAAGCTCAAAGTGCCATAGACATTGCTCGCCGGATCGATGCCGACCCGCAATTGCGGCACGCTCAGGCTCGAATAGAGAACCGCCAGCGAGGGTTCGACGAAGAACTGCCGCGTCACGTCATAGCGGTAGCCGATCGAGCCATTGGCCGAAATGGCATTGCCGTCGAGATTCTGCTGGTTGAGGAAGGCGACCGGGTTCGACACCTTCATATTGTAGAAATCTTCGCGCACCTGGAAGTCGGCGAAGAAATTATGTCCGGTGAAGGCGCCGTAAATGCCGACGAAGGGAACCGTGGCCTCATTCGTGCTGGTGCCGCTTTGAAGCTCCTGCGCATCGAGGATGACCTGACCGGCGGTGACGCCGAAATGCAGGTTATAGCCGGTGTTTTCGACGTTGAAGAGACCGAGGTCGATACCCGTCTGGAAGCCGTTGAAGGTGGTGCGCACCAGCGAATTCGCCGCCGTCGCGCCGCCGGCATTTTGCGTGACGCCGACCGAGCTCACATCGTTGCGGCCGTCGGCGATGCGGATCCACGGACCGCCGCCCACCTGGTTGGGCTTGGGGTCGGGCGGAGCCGAGATGAAGGCCGAGGCATTCTGGAAGAAGCCAACGTTCACCGCCGCCAGCGACGCCGCGATGCTGGTTGCGAAGGCCGGCGCGGCGCCGGGGTTCAAGGCAGAGGTCACGCAGACATTCGGGCCGCAATTCGCCAATGAATAATTGACGATGCCGGCCGAGCCAAAGCCCGATCCCTGGCTGAAATTGGCGATGCTGGCATTGGTGACGACCGGGATCCCCGTCGAGAAGAAGCCCCTGGCGCCGACGCCGTTCACATTGATGACCGTATTGCCAGTCGTCGTGCCGCCGATGCGAAGCTGGTCGGCCGCGCCGCCGCTGTTGAGCGCGGCGTCGACGTTCAAGGTCGAGGCGCCGCTGGCAACATAATTTCCGGTCACGTTGACGACGTTCCCCGTGACGCCGTTCACCATATTGATGATGCCGGAGTTAGTGAGCGTTCCGGTGACATTATAGGTGCCGAAATTGTTCAGCGTGCCGGTATTGGTCAAATCGTCGTTGACGGTGCCGTAGTTCGTGATCGTGCCATTGTTGGTGACGAGACCTGCGACGTTCAACGTGCCGCCGGAATTGACCGTCACGAAGCCATCGTTGGTCAGGGCGCCGCTGATTGTGACCGTGCTCGCGTTGGTTACGCCCAGCGAGGCACTCGCCTCGTTGTGAAAGGTCGTGGTGTTTACATTCAGATTGCCGATGACATTGAAGGTGCCCGTATTGTCGACAAGCGGTGCGTTGATGGACCCCTGCGCGTTGAAGATACCCGCGTTGGAAATGGCATTGGTCGCCGTGATGACGCTCGTTGACGTCGTCCCAAACGTGCCGCCGCTATTATTGACGATATTGTCCACCGCGACATTCGTCGCATCCCATGTGGCATTATTTTGAATCAGCGCGGTATTGCCGGTGACGTCGCCCGTCCATGTGCCGTTGTTGGTAATGCTGCCAGCCACGCTGTTGACGTTGCCGTTCCACGCACCATTATTGACGACCGTGCCGGAGTTGCTCAAGAAGGCATTGACGGTGCCGTTATTCGTAATCGAGCCGGTCGCGTTGTTCGTTATGGTGCCGAATGTGGCCACGCCGCCTGAATCGACTTTGAACGTGCCGCTGTTTGACAGCGACGAACTGGCGGTGATCGAACCGGTCGCACCGATCTCCAACGTACCGCCGTTGACCGTGGTCGCGCCCGTATAGGTGTTAGCGCCGGTCAAGGTCTGCGTGCCCGCCGTCAGCGTCAGCCCGCCAGTGCCCTGAATGGCGCCGCCGAAGGTCGAACTGGCGTTCGACAAGGTGAGCGTATTCGCGCCGAGGTTCACCGTGCCCGTCTGACCGGCCGCCGTATTGCCGAGCGTCACGATCGACGTGCCCGCCGCCAGGCCGGAGATGTCGAAGGTCGCACCCGTCGCCAGATCGACCGCGCTCGATTGCGAAATCGAGCCCGTGCCCGAAAGGGCCAGCGTCCCGCCATTGATCGTGGTCGCACCCGTATAGGTATTGATGCCGGAAAGCGTCTGCGTGCCTGCCGTCAGCGTCAGGCCGCCGGTTCCCTGGATCACGCCGCCGAATGTCGAACTCGCATTCGACAAGGTGAGCGAATTCGCCCCGAGATTCACCGTGCCCGTCTGGCCGGCCGCGGTATTACCGAGAGTCACAAT
>JAATEW010000353.1 GCA_015655535.1 Hyphomicrobiales bacterium
GCACGATCCGGGCAGCCTCTTCGCCGCGCAGAGCTTCCGCATGATCAATCGCGACTTCCTCTATGTGTCGAACGCGCCGCTCACCGACGTCGAGAAGGTCATCGGCGTCTTCGACATGACCCTCGCACCCGCCGCCTCCGGCGCCAGCATCGCAACCTTGGCAAGGTGACGGGAGGAGCGAAGGAGAGAAAAATAGGCGCGAAAATGATACTTGAAGCATGACGCGATCTCCCTTCCCCAGCATGAGTTGAAATATGTCAGACGCCGTTATCGTCTTAGGCATGCATCGAAGCGGCACCAGCGCGATCGCCGGAGCTTTGATGAAACTCGGCGGCGCGCCGCCGCGGCACTTAATGACGGCCAATGATGCAAACGTGACGGGTTATTTCGAATCCCTTCCGATTGTGGAGTTTCATGATGAACTCCTCGCATCCGCCGGCTCCAATTGGCATGATTGGCGGCAATTCAATCCCGCTTGGTATTCGTCTCCAGCCGCCGCGAGCTATAAGGAACGGGCCAAAGAGCTGTTCCGCGCCGAGTTCGGTTTGGCGCCGCTGCCCGTTTTGAAAGATCCGCGCATCTGCCGTTTCGTGCCCTTCTGGCTCGATATTTTCACTGAGATGGACGTCAAGCCGCGCGTCGTGATCCCGATCCGCTCGCCTTTGGAGGTCGCTCGATCGCTCAAGACGCGGGATGGAATGCCGCTGAGCAAGGGCTTGCTCCTATGGTTGCGCCATGTTCTCGACGCGGAATTGCAATCCCGGACCATGGCGCGCTCGATTTTCACCTGGAGCGATTTCATTTCGGATTGGCGCCGGGTCTGCGAAAAAATTTCAGGCGACACGGGCGTGGCCTGGGCCTGTCTATCCGACCGCTCGGCGCATGACATAGAGAGATTCCTCAAAACGGAGCTCGTTCATAACCGGGTCAATCATGCCGAACTGATCGCGCATTCCGACGTTCACGAATGGACGATCGCCGCTTACGAAGCCCTCCTCCAACTGGCGCATCATCCCTTCTCCAATTCCGCTGCTGAAAAATTGAACGAGATCCGGCACCTGCTCGAACAATCGAGCGCGATGTTCGGCCGGCTTCTCATTGATTATGAGATTGGCATCGAGGAGTCGCAGGCGCGCCTCGAAGCCATGCGCGGCGAGCACGAGCTGCTGCGCGGACGGCAGGCCGGAACTGAAGCCGAGCTGAGCACTGCTCAACGCGACAGCGAGCGACTGTCGGCCGAATTGCTGGCCCGCGATGAAGCGCTTATCGCGGCGGCAGTACGTCTCGCCGAGGCCGAAGCCGCGGCGGCGCGGGCCGATATTGGCCGGGCGCAATCGGAAGCCGCGCTTGCCGGGGCGAACGAAGAGAACAATGCGCTCAGGGGCCTCGTAGACGCCCGCACCACACAGGTCTCGGCGCTTCTTGACGAAAAGGAACGGCTCGCCTTCGCGCTCGAAGCCCATCGCCGCGCGGCTGGCGAGACCATGGCACTGCTTGCCAGCCGCGGCGCGCAACTTGAACAGTTGGAAGCCACGCTCGCCACCACGCAATCGGCGCTCGACACGGCTTTGGCGCGTCACAACGAAATGGCCGCAGAGCTTGAACGCGCGCAGGCCGAGACACAAAAGCTCGATGCGCTCCATCAGGCCGCATTGGCCGAAGCCGCGAAAAAAAACGCGGCTTCGGAAGCGGCGCTTGCCTGGATAGTGGAGGAGAAAGAAACCGCTGCCGCCGCGCTCGACGCGCGCAATCGGGATCTCGAAGTAAATCTCGCCCAGATCCTGGCTGAAAAGGTGAGACTTGCGTCTGATCGCGACGGACTATCGGCCGAGCTCACGCGTCTGCAAAGGGCTTCTGTCGGCGAGGCCGAGGCGACCGCCGCCGCGGGCACGGAGTTGCAAAGCAGATATGATGGTGATGTTCAGGCGTTGCGAAGCCAACTCGTCGATGCCGAAGCCGCGTTGGCGAAATATCGAAAGGGACGGGCTTGGACGAAAGGCCTGCCTTTGCTCGATCCCGGCCGCCGCGCTGAGCGCAGGCTTCTGCGCAGCGGCCTCTTCGACGCGCCCTGGTACAAGGCCGAATATAAGGACGCGGCCGAGAGCCGGCTTGGGCCGGTCAGGCATTATCTGGAGGACGGATATTTGCGCGGCTATAAGCCGAACCCGTTTTTCGATACGCGCTGGTATCTCCAACAATATGAAGATGTGCGCCGGTCCGGCATGAATCCGCTCCTTCATTATATCTTGTACGGACATAAGGAAGGCCGCGACGCCGGCCCCGATTTCCATACGAGTTTTTATCTTCTAGCCCATCCGGATGTGCGCGCGGCGGGTATAAATCCGCTTGCGCATTATTTGCGCCACGGACGGGCCGAGGGCCGCGCCGCTGTCAGGCCCCAAGGAACGTAATGGGTTTCAATTCGTTCGATGCTCTCAATGTTGAGACTTGCGCTAGCCCGCATCATCCTGGCTAATGGGCAGTGAACGGCAGCTTTAGTAACGGGATTGTGGAATGAAAGCGAAATGGCTTCTTGCATTTGCTCCGGTGGTTGTGGGCCTTCCAGCGTTTGGCACCGCGCATGCCGCGACTCCGCCCATCAATTGTAAAAAAGCCTCGACGGTGATTGAAAAAACAATCTGCGAATCGCCCGAATTCGTCCCCATGGACCGCGAGATCGCGGCGCTTTACGATCGCGGACTGGCGGAGTTTTCCGGCGATGACCGCCACAGGCTCGCACAAGGCCAACTCGCCTTTATAAAGCTGCGCAGCGGCTGCGCCTGGGCCTCGCATCACAGCGCGCATCCAGGCCCCGCCATCAACGAATGTATTCGCGACAAGATGGAGACCCGCTTGCACGCCTTGCGCAATAGCGTTGATCGCGGTGGCATCACCGGCCGATAAGGGCGCGGGAGGGAGCCATTGCTCCCTTCGATCGTTGAAAGCGTATCGCCGGGCTCCGGCATTGGAAACATAAACATGAGCGTCGCATTCACGCGCGAGGAAAGCGCCGAAACGGCGGCAGAGGTCGAGCTGCCTGAGCGGGTCATCTCGCCGCATCCGAATTTCGTGACCGCTGCCGGCTTGGACCTTTTGAAGACGGCCATGGCCACGGCTGCCGTCGCTGTCGCCGCGGCTCAGACGATCGAGGATATCAACGAACGGCGGCGTGCCGCAGCGCCTGCCGCGCGCGATCTCCGATATTACACCGCGCGGGTTGCGAGCGCCCAAGTGAAAGCCCCGCCCGCCAAGGCCGATGTCGTGGGTTTCGGTCACGAGGTCACGTTTGAGCGCGACGACGGACGCAGGCAAGTGTTTCGAATCGTCGGCGAGGACGAGGCCGATCCCTCCCGCGGATCGATCTCTTATGTCTCGCCGGTCGCGCGCGCATTGATGGGCAAAAGCGTCGGCGACACGGTCACGGCCAACGGCCAGGAGATAGATCACGGCGATCAGATAGAGGCCGCCGCGTGCAAAACGTTTAAAAACTTACTTTCAATATCGATTCAATTGCACGGCGCTTTTTAAAGCGGCCTTGCAAATCGCTCTTTAGCTTGGCGCAGACCAAGGAGCGTGCAATGTCCGGCAATATCATCAAGCTTCACGTCGGTGGACGGTTCAAAGCGGACGAACTCCGCAAGCTTTCCAGCCTGCTCAAGCGCGGAATTTTGACGCGCACGGAGTTCGAACGGCGGAAAGGCGAGCTTTTGGGCCGATCAAGAACACACTCGATCGCATCAGCCCCGCCCTTCGAGGGTGAAGCGCGCAATGAAGACGACATGGATATTGGAGAAACGCTTATCGCAGAGGCTTTGGCGATGCTTACGGACCCTGAAGAGACTCCAAATCCGTCTGCTGCGAATGTCGTGAGCTTTGAAAAGTGGAACTGAACGGCGCAACTTTCGGGATCATGCTCTAATTCCCGTTGGGCTGCCGGCTACCGCATGTGTAGCCGATAAAACATTCGGCCCTGTTCGATGATGCCACCCATGCGGACTCTGTAATTTCATCGGTCATGCAAAATCCCTGATCTCGCACGAACCGGTCAAACGTGAATTGACCCGTGCTCACGACCATCGCGCCATTCGCTTGGATCATGCCTCTGAGCGTCTCGCATGAAAGCGCGGGCGCATAAGGACGCGCCAGCGCCGGACTGCCAAACGGCAAGACCGTAAGAAGACTCATGACGAACCCCGTCCGAATGATCCTCGCGGTTTTCTCTGCAAAAGACATTGCACTCTTTTCGCGATCCGCTTGCGCGACTTGATCTCGCTAAAATGCGCGTTGTCCGCTCTTTTGCAATTAAGCTTTGTTTTAATGTGCCGGCGTGAAATTGAGCGATCATAGCATGCACGGCCCAGAGCGTTTTCGAACGAAGTGGACACCGGTTCGCGTGAAGAAAACGCGTCAAACGAATCTTTAGACGTGGTCACCCGGCCAAACAGAGGCAAAAAAGCCCCGCCGGCCGGAGCCGATGGGGCGAGGGTTATGGGGATGTTTGCACCGGCAGGGACCGGCGGCTTGAAAGCTAAACAGCCCGCGATGAACGGCGCATGAAAGCGTCGGTCATATGTTCGGCGGACTCGCGACCAAAGACTATGCGGCCGGCTTTAAAACAACCTTCGTCCAGCCGTTTTCGCGCGCATCGAAGTGCTTATAGGCATCGGGTGCCTGCTCGAGCGAGAGCTCATGCGAAACCAGGAAAGAAGGCTTTGCCTTGCCGCTTTCGATCAGCCGGCTGAGCAGCCGATTATAGGCTTTGACCGGCGTCTGGCCGGACCCCATGCGCAGATTCTTGGAGAAGAAGGCGCCGAAATCGAAGGCGATCTGGCCGTGTTTCATGAGTGGGTCTTGGGCTTTTGGATCTTCCGGCATGAAGACTCCGACAACGCCGAGCGCGCCCGTCGCGCGCACTGAGCGCACCAGCTTGTTCATCGTGTCGTTCGGCACCTCATGGCCGCCGTGATCGTGGCATTGCCAACCAACACATTCGCAGCCGCGGTCGGCGCCTTCGCCTTTCGTGAGCTTCATCACCGTTTCGACCGGGTCTTCTTTCGTATCATCGATCGGGATCGCGCCGATCTGTTCTGCGAGTTTGAGCCGATCGGGATGACGATCTACCACCATAACGTCACCCGCGCCTTTGATAAGGGCTGAATAGGCGGCAAGAAGTCCGACGGGGCCAGCCCCATAAACCACCACGGAGTCGCCTGTTTTGACACCTGCGAGCTCAGTCGCATGCCAGCCCGTCGGCCAAATATCGGCCAGCATGACATAATCATTTTGCTTCTCGATCGCATCCGGTGGGAGGACGAGACAATTGAAGTCGGCGTAAGGGACCCTTAAAAGCTCAGCTTGCCCGCCATTATAGGGGCCCATTTCGGCGTAGCCATAGGCCGCGCCGGCGCTGCCCGGATTGGCGTTGAGGCACGCTTGTGTCATGCCCTGCTCGCAATTCTTGCAGAAACCGCATGCAATATTAAACGGCAGGCAGACCCAATCGCCGACCTTCACGCGCTCGACAGCTTTGCCGACAGCGATCACTTGGCCCAGATTCTCATGACCGAGAACCTTGCCCTTTTCAACGCTAGTGCGCCCTTCGTACATATGAAGATCAGACCCGCAAATATTGGTCGTGGTGATCTTCACCAACACGTCGGTTTCCTTTTCGATCCTTGGATCTGAAACCTCGGCAATCCGTACGTCGCGCGGACCATTGTAGACCAAGCCCTTCACCGTAGACTCCTGTGGCTGTATGTGAAACGGCGCATCTCTACGACAAGACGCAACGGCGCTTTAATCCGTGTTCGCCGTGGGAGTTCCAGCGGCACCGTTCGACTGAGACCTCGGCCGCGGCCACCTTGGCTGGGCCGCAAGGCTTGCCATTCTGTTCGACCGCTTCGGCATTGCCGCTGACGACGGCCGTGAAGCAAAAAAGCCAGGCTAGGACAAATCGCGTAAAAGCCCCGCCGGCCTGGGCCGACGGAGCTCTTCATGTCTTGGGGTCGCTTCGGGGGCGGCCGCGCATAAATTCAGAGAGTCGGCTTTCGCCGGACTGACTAAGTATAATGACTTATAGCTTTAATAGGTGTCGTCGCGGCCGATGGTAACGCTGGCATCGAAAACCCGTCGGGCTTCAAAAGCCTCACGCCCATCCTTCGCAAAAACATAGCGGCTCACCTCATAGAGGTTGCCGTCGCGCATGACGCGGTCGCGCCCCGCGAGCTCCGCGTCACCCGCATAGAAGCCGCAAACCTGCTGACGGCGGCTTTGCCTACGTCATTGGCGGCCGTTTCCTCCTCGGCCTCCTGCGCAAAGGCATTGGCATAGGCGATAGCATGGACCGGGCTGTCGCAGAGAAAGCCGGACATATGGAGGGTCAATACAACGGCGAAAAACATAAGACGGAACCGCGATAGGCCCAGCCCCAATGGCTGCGGCGTGCGTGAAAAAGTCTAGTATCATTGGAAAAAGTCAAGCTTAGCTGCTTGATTGTCCCGTCACCGCGGCAAAAAGCGCGCATGTTTCAGAAGATTTGAGGAGACCGGCTAAACGCCTTGCCAAAGGAGTTGCTTGCCGTTGGCGTTGCGGGCCAAGGCGAGAGGTTCGGGCGTGTCAAACCGCGCCAATAAGCATTGATCCCACGCGTCGCAAATGACGGACCTTTGCACCATAGGCGCGACGATAATTCGGTCCGAAAGGCGTCGAGTGCATGACCTGCGCAGGCGCCGCAAAGTCATCCAACAAGATTCGAAACGCCCGCTGTTCGCTGTTTATTGCCTGCGTTCGGCATTGCTCATCGGCAAGAGTTGCAACGCGGAGCATTTCGCGCGCGATTTCAGTTGTAAGTTATCGATTTTATTAGCGCGCGACATAGGATGAAACTGCGAACACCTATTTCATTGAAGCTGCGATATAATATCGTTTCATTGTCCGTACCCGTTGCGAAAAACGCGGGCCGCGGACATAAGGCGATGCGTTCTATGTGCGGCGGCAACCGCGATGCCGCGCGACGGCAAGATGCGCCAGGTTATCGATCCTGAAGGTCGGCTGGCAGCCAGCGTCGCAAGCCGGCCTTTTGCCATCCATGAGGCCCGCGCGATCAACGCGGGAAAGAC
>JAATEW010000043.1 GCA_015655535.1 Hyphomicrobiales bacterium
GCTCTATCTCTCGCCGCCAGAACGCGCAGGCGTCGCCACCGCGCGGCAACTGCAAGGCAAGCAACTATCTTATAACAATCTGAACGACACGGATGCGGCCTTCGAACTCGTCGCCGAATTCGATTCCGAGCAAAGCGCAGCCGTCGCCATCATCAAACATGCCAATCCCTGTGGCGTGGCCACGACGGGCGATTTGCGCGAGGCCTATCTGCGCGCGCTGCGTTGCGACCCGACTTCGGCCTTCGGCGGGATCGTCGCCTTGAACCGCAGGCTCGATGCGGCGGCGGCCGAGGAAATCGTGAAAATCTTCACCGAAGTCATTATCGCGCCCGGCGCGGACGAGGACGCGATCGCGCTCGTCGCGGCGAAGAAAAACCTGCGGCTTCTCGTGACCGGCGCTTTGCCCGATCCGCGCGGGGCAGGGCTTGCGTTCAAATCGATCGCAGGCGGCTTTCTGGTTCAAGCCCGCGACAATGCCTTGGTCGACGACATGGAGCTGAAGGTCGTGACGAAGCGGCAGCCCAGCGAAGCGGAATTGCGCGATCTGAAATTCGCCTTCCGCGTCGCGAAATATGTGAAGTCCAATGCGATCGTCTATGCCAAGGACGGCGCGACGGTCGGCATAGGTGCGGGCCAGATGAGCCGTGTCGATTCAACCCGCATCGCGGCTTTGAAAGCGCAGGAGGCCGCGAAGGCAGAGGGTTTGCCGGAATCGCTGACCAAAGGCTCGGTCGTCGCCTCCGATGCCTTCTTTCCTTTCGCCGATGGGTTGCTCGTGGCGGCTGAGGCGGGCGCGACGGCCGTCATTCAGCCCGGCGGTTCGGTGCGCGACGAAGAGGTCATCAAGGCCGCCGATGAGGCCGGCCTTGCCATGGTCTTCACCGGCGAGCGGCATTTCCGGCATTGAACACTCACATTCGAACGCTCATTCAGTCCCGGGCATGGACGAAGGATCGCGAGCGCCGTGACGCAAGGCGATAATGACGATTTCGCCTTCCTCTTCGGCGACTTCATAGAAAATCAAATAGGGATAGGGTGTCGCAACTATATACCGCAGGCCTGGGTCATCGGTGAGCGGCCCGGCATGTGGATGTTTCGAAAGCAACGTAATGATCGTCCCGATCCTTGCCTGCACCTTTCGCGCGCCCTGTGGTGAATGCTGGGCAATGTAGTCAAGCAGTTCAGCTAACTCTGCGGTGGCTGTTGGGGTATAACGTACCTTCACAGCCCATGCTTCGCCCAGATGGCCCGCACCTGCTCGTCAGTTGCAAAATCCCGGCGCGCCGCTTCCCCGCGTGATTTCGCAAGGGAGGCTTTTTCCTCGGCCGTCAATGTCATCACTGGCTGCTCGTTGCCGGCCAATTGCAACATCACACGGGCAATCTCGTCTTGCATCTCGGGCGAGAGGGACCGAGCCGTTTCGATTGCCTGCTCAAATAGCTTGGTCATGTCGTCATCACCGTCTGGATTTAAACAATAAGCGCGAACGCGTTTCCAAACAATATCCTTTGTAAGAGCCCGGTTTTCGCTGGAGGGAGATCGCTTCTCCACGCGTCACCAAGTCCGCCACCGCAAAAATCTTCACACTGTGTGCTCAATGTCACAGGCGGTTGCGTCAAGCGCAACAGGTCCTCACGTTCCCGTGTGCGAAAGCACTTATTCACCAATTAAGATCTGCGACATCTTCAACCGTCAAAGGATCATGGCGCCAGCACAATGCGCTCAAGGTTCGGCCATTAAGTTTGGCGAAACCTTCGGTCCCTAAAATTCGAGCGGTTGAGGAGCAAAACCAATGCGAGTCAGTTCGACAGAGACGATCGAAGGCGGCAAGATTCTTTATTCGATCGGGACGATCAAGGCGGCCTCGGCATGGCATGCGCAGGGCTCCGTGCCACATCAGACCGATTGGCAAGAAGGCGTCATGGCCGATCTGATCCGCAAGGCGGAAGACCTCTTCGCCGACGCGATCATCGAAGTGAACTACCAAGTCGACGGCATTGCCTGCCTGGACGAAGGGTTCGGCGTGAAGCGTCAGCGCATCCTGGCAACCGCCGTCGCCGTCAAATTATCTTCGAAGGCCTGATTTGACAAAAGTCGCTGTTACGCGCGGACTTCATCCACGCATCCAGGAATGTTCTTAAAGCATTAAAAATCGAATTTTTCATTTGAATTGCGGTCTGATTGATCGCCAAAAATCACAGACAAGCGTTTGGGTGCGCGGATCAAGTCCGCGCATGACGATCCGGGAAATCGATCCTTCCGTGCTCATCCATATGCAAAGACGCTTTTTCCTCACGCGCTGCGGCGTGCGAGATCGTCCAGCACCGCCTGATCGACCTCATCCGTCCAGACACGGAATTGCGCGAGCCGATGCGGTCCAAACGAACTCGCAAGCGGAATATCGGTCGCATCGCGGCCGCGTGCGACGGTGATGCGTCCGATGCGCGGCTGATTGTGGCGGGCGTCGAAGGTGAACCAGCGCCCATCCAAAAACACTTCGAACCAGGCATTGTAATCCATCGGCGCCGGGTCCGGCGGCACACCGATATCGCCCAGGAAGCCATTGGCATAGCGCGCCGGAATATTCATGCAGCGGCGGAAGGCGACGGCGAGATGGGCGAAATCACGGCAGACGCCCACCTTCTCCTCAAAGGTCTCATAGGCTGTGCGGGTCGCACGCGCATATTCATAGCCGAAGGTCACATGCGCATTGACGAAATCGCAGATGGCCTGCACCCGGCGCCAGCCAGGCGGTGTCGAGCCGAAGAGATCCCAGGCAATCTGGCTGAGCTTGTCGGTCTCGCAATAGCGGCTGCCGAGCAGATAGACGAGATAGGAGTTGGGCACGCGATCGAGCGGTAGTTCCTTCGCGTTTTCGACGATCGGATCGGGCAGGCCATCGTCCTTGATAATGGAATCGCGATGAATGGTCAGCGGGCCTGCCGGTGCCATGAATTTCCGGACTTGGTTGCCGAACGCGTCCCTATAAGTCGAAGACCCGTTGGCTGGCCATGTCTTGAAGCCGGAATCATAAACGATATGATGCGCGCGATCTTCATGCGCATCGAGCAGGCAGACCATCAGGGTCGGCGAAGCACATTCGAAACTCAGTTCATATCCATACCGGATCAGCATCACTTCAAAATCCACGTCATAATTTGGGACATGAGCCCGAAGGCTGCCATAGGCATCACGCACGAGGCGTCGCTTCGGGAAAATAGCTCTCGGCACTTAATGGCTAAGCAACGCTTTGCGTTCCCGGGCTTTGGCGGATTTTTTAGTTAGGCGCTCATTGGACCTAATTTAAGGCCGGACATGGCGCGCGGGCTTACAATAGAGCGGTTACAGTCAGGCTTTCGCTGCACATGCGGCGACACGACCCAGTTTCAGCGCGCGGAGCCGGGGGCTTCACATCCTATCCATCATTCGCGGCGAGCTGCGCCGCTTGATAATCGGTCGTGAGCGCGTCGATGACTTCGTCCAAAGCTTCGCCGGTCATCACCTTGTCGAGCTTGTAGAGCGTCAGATTGATGCGGTGGTCCGTGAGCCGCCCTTGCGGAAAACTATAGGTCCGGATGCGCTCGGACCGGTCGCCTGAGCCCACTTGCGAACGGCGGTCGGCGGCGCGCTCCGCATCGAGCTTCTGGCGTTCGGCATCGTAGATGCGTGAGCGCAGCAGCGCCATGGCGCGCGCGCGGTTCTTATGCTGAGACCGTTCGTCTTGCACAAAGACGATCGTGCCGGTGGGCAGATGCGTGATGCGGATCGCGGACTCCGTCTTATTGACGTGCTGGCCGCCGGCGCCTTGCGCGCGCATCAGGTCGATCTTCAAATCCTTTTCGTTGATATCGACATCGACCTCTTCGGCCTGCGGCAGCACGGCGACCGTTGCCGCCGACGTATGGATGCGGCCTTGCGTCTCGGTATCCGGCACGCGCTGGACGCGATGCACGCCCGACTCGAACTTCAATTTGGCGAAGACGCCGCGCCCGGTGATCTCGGCGACCACTTCCTTGAAGCCGCCGGCCGTGCCTTCGCTCGCCGAGATGATTTCGACGGTCCAGCCCTTCGATTCCGCGTAGCGCTGATACATGCGGAAGAGATCGCCGGCGAAGAGCGCCGCTTCATCGCCGCCTGTGCCGGCACGGATTTCGAGGATGGCGCTTTTTTCGTCCGCCGCATCCTTGGGCAGAAGCGCGAGGCGCAATTAATGTTCGAGCTGGCTGAGCCTGTCGCGCGCGTCGCGGAGTTCGTCCTCGGCGAGATCGCGCATCTCGGCCTCGGTCGCAGGATCGCCCAGCATGGCCTCAAGCCCTTCGACCTCGCTGACTTGAGTCCGATAGTCGCGGATGGCGGCGGCGACATCCTCAAGCCCGGAGAGTTCGCGCGACAAAGCAGAGTCGTGGCCCGCGGCGAGGCGAGCCGAGATTTCCGCATGGCGGCGCAGGATGAGATCGAGCTTATCTTGAGGCAGCATGGAGGTCTGGCAAAGGAAAACGAATCTTCCAACTTATATCGGGATGCCATGGGTTTTCGCAAAGGCCGCCAATTCCTCGCGTAGGGAATGGCCGCCATCGACGCGTGTGATGAGGTCGATCACATATTTCTGCGTCTTGGCGAAGTCCATGGCCAGGATCGCGGCCTTGACCGGCCCGATAGAGGCGGGCGACATGGACAACCCGCGATAGCCGAGGGCGACAAGCACGATGGCCTCAAGCGGTCTGCCGCCCATTTCGCCGCAAAGCGTCAGCGGCTTTTTCGCTTCATTGGCCTTTTCAGCGACCGACTTCAAGGCCCGCAGGATCGGCGCGGAAAGATTGTCGAAACGCTTGGCCACGCGCGGATTATCCCGATCCGCGGCATACATATATTGCACGAGATCGTTCGAGCCGACCGAGAGGAAATCGGCGCGCGCGCAGATCTCGTCGAGCTGCCAGAGCAGCGACGGCACTTCGACCATGACGCCGATCTTGAGCTCGGACGGTGGCTCATATTTATGCCGCGTCAGATGCGCGATCTCGCGATCGACGAGACGCTTGGCCGCGGCGAATTCTTCGACCGTCGCGATCATCGGGAACATGATGCGCAATTGGCGCCCGGCGCCGGCGCGCAGCATAGCGCGCAATTGCGAGCGCAACAGGCCGGGACGATCGAGCCCGAGGCGGATCGCGCGCCAGCCGAGCGCCGGATTTTCCTCCTCGACCTTGTCCATATAGGGCAGGACCTTGTCCGAACCTATGTCGAGGGTGCGGAAGGTGATGGGCTTATCCGGGATCGCATCGAAGACTGAGCGGTAGAGCAGGATCTGCTCGCTCATGCGCGGAAATTGCGAGGCCACCATGAATTGGATTTCGGTGCGGAACAGCCCGATCGAGGCGGCGCCCGTCTCGGCCACATGCTGAAGGTCGATGATGAGGCCGGCATTCATCTGCAGCTCGATCGTGACGCCGTCTTTCGTGGTGGCGGGCAGATCGCGCAGCTTATGATATTGCGCCTGGCGGCTGGCGCGCAGGCGGGCCTTTTCGGCATAGGAATTCTCGACATCGGTCGAAGGCCGCACATGAACGTCGCCGGTGCCGCCGTCGATGATGATCGCATCGCCCTGTTCGACGAAATCGATGATATTCGCTATGTCGCTGACAACCGGAATGCCGATCGCACGCGCGACGATCGCGACATGGCTCGACGCGCCGCCGTCTTCGAGCACGAGACCGCGCAGCTTGGTGCGATCATATTCGAGCAGCGCGGCGGGGCCCATGGCGCGCGCGACGATGATCGCATTGTCGGGCAGGTCTTCATGCGAGGTGACGAGGCTGCGGCCGGTCAATTGATGCAGGAGCCTGTTCGCCAATTCGTCGAGATCGTGCCAGCGCTCGCGCATGAAGGGATCGGTCTGGCGATGCAGGCGGGCGCGCGCGTCGTTTTGCACGCGCTCGACGGCGGCTTCCGCCGTGAGGCCGGAGCTGACAGCTTCGCGCAACCGGCGCAGCCAGCCGCGGTCATGCGCGAAGAGGCGGAAGGTTTCGAGCACTTCGCGATGCTCGCCTTGGCCCATGTCGCCGCGTTCGATCAGAAGATCGATCGAGTCGCGCATGGCGCGGATCGCATTGTCGAGCCGTTCGATCTCGTAATTCACATCTTCGGCGACGATCTGCGTGACGATGACGCGCGACTCGTGCAAGACCACATGGCCGAGCCCGACGCCGTCGGCGATGGGTGTGCCTTTCAGATCGATCGGCTGGCGGACGGCTATATCGTTTCCGGGCAGCACGAGCGATTGCAGCTCGCCGGATGCGATCATCTCGGCAAGCAGCATCGCTGTCGTTTGCAGCGCCTCCATTTCCTCTTCGGAATAGCTGCGCCGCGCCCGGTTCTGGACGACGAGCACGCCGAGCGTATTGCCGCCGCGCAAAATCGGCACGCCGAGGAAGGACGTGTAGATCTCTTCGCCGGTTTCAGGCCGGTAGGAGAAGGCCGGATGATGCTGCGCGTCGGAGAGCGCCAAGGGTTCCGCCGTCGCCGCGATGAGGCCGACGAGGCCTTCGCCGCTGCGCATCGTGGTCAAATGCACGGCTTCGCGATTGAGACCTTCGGTTGCATAAAGTTCGAGCCGGCCGTCGGCGCGCAGCACATAGACCGAGCACACTTCGGCGACCATATTGGCCGCGATATGGATGACGATCTTATCGAGGCGGACCTGCGGACTGACCGGCTCGGCCATGACCTCGCGCAGACGCCGCAGCAGAAGACGCGGGCCACCGCCCAGCGTTCCGCGCGTCGTGTCTTTGTCTGGCGGCCCAAAGACCTCGAACTCGTGCATCGGCAAGCCTAGTCAATCGAAGGTGGGTGCTTTGCGGCCCGATGCCATCTTCCCCGTGTCCTTCGGCTCTAAAACTGCCCTTGCTCTATAGCTAAAGCAAAGTCCGGGCCGCAAGCTGGGGAAACAACTCTATCAGCAACTGCACGCAGGGTCCGCAGCTTGGATAAATCTCTTTTCTCCAATCTGCCGCGACTCAGATCAACAAGTTGAATTATAAGCAATTTTAGAAAGGCGAAAATTTGTTCGGCGCGCGGTTTGGAACTGGTCAAAGGAAAATCGCGAAGCGTTTGTCCGATACATTCAAGTTTATAGAAATTGCGTAAAATTTATCCGCGCATTCCGCTTTAAATCATAAGAATCGATCACCTTCGCGACTTTCATGGATTAAATCCAAATTCGCCGCGATCTCGCGTGCGGTGCACGACGTTAGACTTTGTCGAGGCCGTAAAGCGAATGCAGCGTGCGGACTGCCAATTCGGTATAGGCCGCCTCGATCAATACCGAGAATTTGATCTCCGAGGTGGTAATCGCGCGAATATTTATGCCTTTTTCCGAGAGCGCCTTGAAGGCCCGCGCGGCGACGCCCGGATGGCTGCGCATGCCGACGCCGATCGCCGAAATCTTCACCACGTCGCTTGCGCCTTGCAGCGTGGCAAAGCCGATCTGCGGTTGCGCCTTTTCGAGGATCGCCCGCGCCCGCTCGAAATCGACCACGGGCACGGTGAACGTAATGTCGGTTGCAACCGTATTGTCCGAGACGACCTGGATGATCATGTCGACATTGATATTGGCATCGGCGAGCGGCATGAAGATCGCGGCGGCGACGCCGGGATTGTCGGCGACGCGGCGCAAGGTGATCTGCGCTTCTTCCCGGGAAAAGGCGATCCCGGTGACGACCTGCTGTTCCAAGATATCCTCCTCGTCGCAAATCAAAGTGCCGGGCTTCGGATCCAAGGGATCGTCGAAGGATGAGCGCACGAATGTCTTGACCTTATAGACCATGGCGAGTTCGACGGAGCGCACTTGCAGCACCTTGGCGCCGAGCGAGGCCATTTCCAGCATTTCCTCGAAGGCGACGCGA
>JAATEW010000128.1 GCA_015655535.1 Hyphomicrobiales bacterium
GTCGATCTTGCCATCGCGCAGATCGTCTCGGCGACCAATTCGATCCGCGCCTTGATGCCGACGGGCATTCAACCGCCGACGATCGTGCAGTTCAATGCCTCCTCCGTGCCGGTGCTGCAGTTGAGCCTGTCGTCGGATCAGTTGAACGAACAGCAGCTCTACGATTACGGCATCTATCAAATCCGCCAGGCCCTGGCGCCGATCCCGGGCATCACTTTGCCGACGCCCTATGGCGGCAAATATCGCCAGATCATGGTCGATCTCGATCCCTATGCACTCAACGCGCGGGGCATCTCGCCGAACGATATCGTCAACGCCGTCAATGCCCAGAGTCTGACGCTGCCGTCGGGCGACGCCAAGCTTGGCGACAAGCAGTTTATCGTCAAGGTCAACGCGACGGCTCCGTCGATCGATGCGTTGAATAAGCTGCCGATCAAGCAGGTCGGCGGCACGACGGTCTATCTGTCGGACGTGGCGCATGTCCGCGACGGCTGGGCCGTCCAGCAGAATATCGTGCGTGCGGAAGGCAAGCGCTCGGTTTTGTTGACCATCATCAAGAACGGCAACGCTTCGACGCTCGAAGTGGTCAACCGGGTGAAGGCGGCATTGCCCGACATTCAACGCGCCGCGCCGCCCGGCATGGACATCAAACTCCTCTTCGACCAATCCATCTTCGTTCAGAACGCGATCACCAGCGTGTTGCACGAGGGTGCGATCGCGGCCGGCCTCACCGCCTTGATGATCCTCATCTTCCTCGGCTCCTGGCGCTCGACGCTCGTCGTCATGGTGTCGATTCCTTTGTCGATTCTGACCTCGATCGCCGTGCTCTCTGTGCTCGGCCAGACGATCAATACGATGACGCTCGGCGGCCTTGCGCTGGCCGTCGGCATTCTCGTCGACGATTCGACGGTTACGATCGAGAACACGCACCGCCTTCTGGAGGAAAACGAGCCCTTCGATAAGGCGATTCTCGAAGGCGCGGCGGGCATCGCGGTTCCGACTTTGATTTCGACGCTGGCGATCTGCTGCGTCTTCGTCTCGGTCTTCTTTCTGCAAGGCGCGGCGCGCTATCTTTTCACGCCGCTCGCGATGGCGGTCGTCTTCGCCATGCTTGCCTCCTATACGATTTCGCGCACATTGACGCCGATCATGATCGGTCTCTTGATCCGCAAGGAGCATGAACGCCAGCACAGCGGCGCGAAACCGAATTGGCTTGAGCGTTTCCACGCTGGCTTCAACGCAAGGTTCGACCGTTTCCGCGACTTTTACGGATGGCTCCTCACGGGCATCTTGCGGCGGCGCTTCATCACGCCGCTCGTTGCTCTGGCCATCGTCGCGCAGGCCGTCGTCCTGTCTTATTATATCGGCTCCGACTTCTTTCCGAATGTCGATGCGGGCCTGATCCAATTGCATGTGCGGGCCCCGGCGCGCACGCGCGTCGAGCGGACGGAACAGATCTTCCAAGAGGTCGAGGACAAGATTCGCACCATCGTCGCTCCTAAGGATTTGAAGCTCGTCCTCGACAACATCGGTCTACCGCAGCGTACTTATAATCTCGCCTTCACCGACGGTTCGGCGATCGGCGTCAATGACGGCATCATTCAGATCGAGCTCGGCGAGGAGCATCAGCCGACGGCCGATATCATCAAGCGGCTGCGGGCGGAATTGCCGGCGGCTTTCCCGGATGTGCTCTTTTATTTCCAGCCGGCCGATCTCGTTACGCAGGTCTTGAACTTCGGCGTGCCGACGCAGATCGACGTGCAGTTCCAAGGCCGCGACCGCGCCGGCAATCAGGCGCTTGCCAAGGAATTGCAGCAGAAAATGGCCAATGTTCCAGGGCTCGTCGACGTGCATGTTCAGCAGGAGCTCGACGCACCGGCCTTAACGTATACGATCGACCGCACGCGCGCCCAGCAGCTCGGGCTGAACATGCAGCAGGTCGCGAATAATCTGAACATCAGCCTGTCGTCGTCGGAGCAGGTCTCACCGAATTTCTGGACCGATCCGAAGGCCGGCATCCCGTATTATTTCGCCGTGCAGACGCCGGAATATCGCCTCTCGACGCGCAATCAGCTCGATAATACGCCGCTCGCCGCGGGTGTCGATCCGAACGGCACGCCGATTCCGACTTTGCTCGGCAATGTCGCCACGGTTAAGCGCGCGCCGGTGCAATCGGTCTATAATCATTCGAACATTCAGGCCGTCTACGACATCTACGGCAGCGTGCAGAACATCGATCTCGGCACCGCGAACAAATCTATTCAAAAACTCGTCGCGGAAACCCAGCAGAAGCTGAAGCCGGGCAACACCGTCACCGTGCGCGGCCAGATCGACAGCATGAACTCGGCCTTCTCGAACCTGACGATCGGTCTCCTCTTCGCCGCCGTCTTCGTTTATATGTTGATGGTCGTCAATTATCAGAGCTTCCTCGATCCGCTCGCCGTGATCTTGGCCCTGCCCGGCGCCGGCGCCGGCATCATGCTCATGCTCTTCGTCACGGGCACGACGATCAGCGTCCCGTCTCTGATGGGCTCCATCATGTCGATCGGCGTCGCCTCGGCGAATTCGATCCTTCTCGTGACTTTCGCGCGCGAGCAGCGTGAAGCGGGCATGAGCGCTTTCGAGGCCGCGCTTTCGGCCGGCACGACTCGTTTGCGCCCGGTGCTCATGACGGCGGCCGCGATGATCGTCGGCATGATCCCGATGGCCATAGGTGGTCCCGGCGAAGAACAAAACGCCGTGCTCGCACGCGCCGTTATCGGCGGTGTCGCGATCGGCACCATAACCACGCTTTTATTCGTGCCTTACCTCTATTCCGTCATCGGCCGTTTCGAGAAAACGAAACCGCAAGCTCCGGCGGAAGGGGAATTAGCCCATCAGGGATCAGTGTCATGAACAAGATGCCCGCGGACCAAGCGTTTTTCGATGAAAAAGCGCATGAGAAGAAGCCAGAGAAGCCCGTCAACGAAAGCGGACGGCGCAAGATCGCGGCGCTGCTCGGCATTGGCGTCGTCGTCGTCGTCGCCGGGCTTGTCGCCTTTGGTGCCAAGAGCCAGTCCGACCGTCATGCCGACGCAATTGCCACGCTGGAGGCGCAAAAGAACGCTGTGCCTGTCGTGCGAGTCATGGCGGTCAAGGAAATTTCCGGGCCGCGCACGATCGAGCTGCCCGGAAATATGGCCGCCTTCGACCAGGCGACGCTTTTCGCCCGCGCCACCGGCTATATTGCAACGCGCAATGTCGATATCGGCAGCAAGGTTAAGAAGGGCGACGTACTCGCGGTCATCGCCGCGCCAGATCTCGATGCGCAGCTCGCCCAGGCCAGAGGCCAGCTCGAGCAATTCAAAGCCTCCGTCTTGCAGGCCCAGGCCAACGCCGACCTCGGCAAAGTCACCGATCAACGCACCTCGCGGCTGGTCCAGCAAGGCTGGTCCAGCGCCCAGCAAGGCGACCAGGACCGTTTGACGGCGGCCTCAAGCAGCGCGGCGCTGGCCGTGGCGCGCGCAAATGTCGTGGCTCAGGAAGCCGCCGTGAACCGGCTGACCCAGCTCACCGGCTTCGAGCAGGTCGTTGCGCCCTTCGACGGCGTCATCACGAGCCGCCTGATCGATGTCGGCAGCCTCGTCACGGCCGATGCCGCGAGCGGCACATCCTTATTCTCGATCCAGCGCACCGATGTGCTGCGCGTTCAGGTCTGGGTACCGCAGGCGGCCTATTTCGGCATCAAGGACGGCGACCATGCAGCCGTCACCGTGCCGGAACTGCCAGGACGCACATTCGACGGCGTCGTGGCACGTAATGCTCGCTCGCTCGGTCCGGGCACCCGCACGCTTCTCGCCGAAGTCGATGTCGACAATAAAGACGGCGAACTGACCGCCGGCCTCTATGGCATCCTGCATCTGCAGGTGCAGAGGCAATCCCCGACGATCAGCATTCCATCCCAGGCCGTGATCTTCAACAAGGACGGACTCCTGGCAGCCGTCGTCGACGATGAAGGCAAAGTGCAGCTTCGCAAGCTCAACGTGGAATATGACAATGGCGCCGACGTCGAGGTGCGCGACGGGTTGAAGGGCGGAGACAAGGTGATCTTGAGCCCGCCAGCGACCGTCAGCGACGGCATGCAGGTCAAGATCCAGGAGCCGCCGCCGAAAACCGAAGCAAAGTCAGGCTGACCGGCCTTACAAAAACGGCCCGCAGGATCTTGATGATCTCGCGGGCCATTTTTTTATCCAGAAATGTTTGAGTCTCAGCCCTGCTGCTGGCGCGCCGCCGCGGCGGCTTCTTCCTGAGCGGCCAATTCGGCCGCCGCCCTATTGCGTTCATCGGGATAGGCGGCATTCGCCATGATGCCGCAGATGCGGGCCATCACGGCAATCCAGGCTTGCGCGACGAGGTCGTTGAAGTCTTCGTCGCCGAGCTGCTCCTTCAACGTGTAAAGAAGGGCCGCGACGAAGGGCTGGTAATGCTCGATCTTGACGCCGACCTTCATGTGGTCGCAGCCGGCATATTGCATGCTGTTCAGCGTATCGTGCAGACGGTTCATGCTGCGCAGATAGATCGAGAGCTGATTCATGAATTTCTGCTTGGTCTCTTCAATATCGTTTTTGAAGAGTTCCCGCGCATCGGGGCATTTCTCGAAAAACCGCTCGTAGAAAGGGTCGGCGAATTTCTTGTTGGCCTCGTGCAGGATTTTCGCATAACGCTGCAAGATCATCTCGGACGTACCTTCCGGCCGCTGAGGAATGATCCTGGCGAATGTCCGTTTGACGATTTCAACCTGCTCGTTTGTCATCTTCCCACATTCTCCCTGTCGCGCGGACAATGAGCCTCGTGCAACTTTGATGCCTGACTGTTCAAAAGAGCCCCCCGGCGCGCAGCTTCGCTTTTGCCGCGAGCCGGGCATGACCTCGGAAGAAAACCGTTCCGGGATTAACATCGGGGCGAATTTCAAGTCAATTACGCTGTTTTGAGAGTGTTTTTGGCCCGTAAACCCGGCTGCGCCTTGATATTTCGCCGCGGATGGCAAAAAGCCCGGCGCTCAGGTGTTGATCCTTTTGCTCAAATAGGCCATATGCATGCCTCGCGTCCGGCCACGGTGCCGACGACTTTAAGATAGCTCTCTGGATTGGTTCGATGAAAGTCCGCAATTCCCTGAAATCCCTGCGCGGTCGCCATCGCGACAACCAGATCGTGCGCCGCAAGGGCCGCGTCTATATCATCAATAAGACGCAGAAGCGCTACAAGGCGCGTCAGGGCTGAGAACAGCCCCCGCGACGCCGGTAAGTAAAGCGGCTAGCTTCAAAGCTTTGTCATTGCGAAGTGCGGCGAAGCCGAGGATCGGCTTTGACGCTGGATGGCGCCTGCCGTATTTTAACGGCATGATGTCGCGCGCTGCTCTTTCCCTGATTTTCGGCCTATCGGCCATTGCCGGCGCCTTGCCGGTGTTGCCCTCCGCCGCGGGTGGTTTCGAAAGCGCGGCGGATCGCGAGACACGCGGCGGTCCCGGAGCCGGCGACTTGCAGGTTCCCGGCTTTCCGCCGATGAGAATGCCGCCCGGCGTGCGGGTTTTTGGACCGAACGGTCCGATATCGCCGGAACTCGGCGGCAGTCTCGATCATGTCGACCGGCCCGACGATAAGCGCCTGCGCCCTGACCCTCCCGAGAAAAAGCTGACCGACGCCGAAAAGGCGGAAGCTTTGCGCAAGGCCTTGGCGCCGAAGCCTTCGACCGCCGTCCTGCGCCAGCAGAGCCTGGATATTTTGTTCAAGCGGCTCGCCAGCGCCGAGGATGATGAAACGGCGAAGGGCGTCGCCGGCGCGATCGAACGGATTTGGGGCCATTCCGATTCGGATACGGCCAATCTTCTCATGGAGCGCGGCTCCGCTTCCCTGCTCGCGGGCCATTATCCTCTGGCGCTTGCCATTTTCGACAAGCTCGTCGCGCTGAAGCCGCAATGGGCGGAAGCCTTGAACAAGCGTGCGACCACGCGTTTCAGGGCCGATGATCTCGACGGCGCCATGGCGGACATCAATCAGGTGCTGAAGCTCGAACCGCGCCATTACGGCGCCTTGGCCGGCATGGGGCTGATCCTGCAAAAAACCAATCTCAACAAGCAGGCGCTCGGCATGTTCCGCAAGGCGCTCGCGCTCAACCCGAAACAGCCCGAATTGCGCGAACTCGTCGAGAAGCTGTCGCTCGAAGTCGAAGGCCGCGATATTTAAAGCAGGCCCATGCGCGGCTCTAAAGATCGTCATTGCGAGCGACGCAATGACGGCTCGCTGATTTAAATCAACCTCAATTTATCTCCGCTTCGATCAGCGGCAGACCGAGCTGCATCAAGATCGTATCGAGCCAACGCTCCTGTTTGTAGCCGACAGCGCGCAAGAGCCCGGCGGGCGTAAAACCCAATTTTTCATGCAGCCTGATCGATCCGGCATTTTCGGCATCGCCGATCACCGCGATCATTTGCCGGAAGCCGCGCTCCGCCGCCTTGTCGATGAGCGCCGCGAGCAGTTTCTGTCCTATGCCCTGGCCGTGGAAGCCGTCGCGCACATAGACCGAATTCTCGATCGTTTTCGCATAGGCTTCGCGCGGCCGATAGCTATTGGCATAGGCGTAGCCAACGACCTTTCTCTCGCTGTTCTCTGCGACCAGATAGGGATAGTTCGACGCGAGCATGACGCGGCGCCGGATCTTCATTTCGGCTTCGCCCGGAGGATCGATCTCGAAAGTACCGGTGCTATTTAAGACGGCGTGTCGGTAGATGGCCGTGATGGCGGGTATGTCTTCCTCGACGCAGTCACGGATGACCACGCCTTCCAAAAATTCCGTATCCGACACGCATTCCTCCCACACCCCAGCACCAAAAGGGATCGAATGTGCCTTTTGCCGCGACCAACCGGATGGGCGGAATTGTCTTACAGAGTTTTGCTCAAGCTTTGCGATAAGAATCTTGTAATTTTGATTTAATTTTTATGCCTCAGTTTTTCATCGCCTTGACAAGCTGGTCGACGTTATAGCGAAACATCTGCGCATAGGTATTCGCCGGGCCGTCCGGCGGCGACAGGGCTTCGACATAGAGTTCGCCGCCGGGCTCCGCGCCGGTTGCTTTCGCGATCTGCTGGACGAGCCGCGGATCGTTGGAATTTTCAAAAAAATACGCGCGGACGTGCTCCGATTTGATCTGTTTGATGAGCTTCGCAACAGTCGCGGCCGAGGCTTCTGTTTCAGTCGAAAGCCCGACGGGCGAGAGGAACATCACGCCATAGGCGCGGGCGAAATAGCCGAAGGCGTCATGCGTCGTCAGCACCTTGCGTTTTGTGACCGGGATCGGATCGATCTCGCGATGCGCATAGGCATCGAGCGCCTGCAACTCCTTGATGTAATTTTCGCCCGACGTTTTGAAATCCTGCGCATGCTCGGGATCGGCCGCCGACAAAGCCTCGATAATATTGCGCACATAGATGATGCCATTGGCCGCGCTGTTCCAGGCATGCGGGTCGATGACGGTTTTGCCGTCTTCCTCCATCTTCAAGGCGGCGATGCCCTTCGCGGTGAAGACCGGCTTGCCCTGGTAACCTGAGGCGCTGATCAGCCGATCCATCCAGCCCTCGAGGCCCATGCCGTTGACGAAAACGAGATCCGCCGCGCGCAGCCGCTTCGCATCGTCGGGCGACGGCTCATAGGCATGCGGATCGCCGTTCCAGCGCACGAGGCTCGCGACCTCGACATGATCACCGCCAACCTGGCGGATCATATCGGCGATGATCGTGAAGCTCGCGACGATGTGCATCACCTTCGCCGCGACGGGCATCACCGCGGCCTGCATAGCGAGCAGGAACACCAAAAGCCCAAGCGCGATCCGTCTCATGCGAAGTCCCTTGCCGTTATAACATTGCTGCATTCGGCGGCTTCCACGCGATGCCGCGGCTAATCTGTCAGTGGGCCAAATGCGCCGGCGACGGCAAGAGCCGCCGCAGCGCACCCGACGGGCTGAACAAAAGCGAGAGCCCGTAAAACAGGCTCGCCGTCAGCACGATCGACGGGCCCGAAGCGAAACCGAAATGAAAGGAGACAGTGAGGCCGATGAAGCCCGAAATCGCGGCTATGCTCGTCGCGATGATCACGAGCATGGGCAGGCTGCGCGCCCAGAGCTGCGCAACGGCGGCGGGCAGCATCATGAGGCCGACGGCCATCAAAGTGCCGAGCGCCTGAAAGCCCGCGACGAGATTGAGCACGACAAGAAACAAAAAGAGCAAATGATAAAGATGCCCGCGTCCGCCGACGGCGCGCAGAAAACCCGGATCGAAACATTCCGCGATCAAGGGCCTATAGACCACGGCAAGCACGACCAAAGTGAAGGAGGTGATGCCGCCGACGAGATAAAGCGCCTCAGCATTGATCGCAAGGATCGTTCCGAAAAGCACATGCAGGAGATCGATGTTCGAGCCATGCAACGA
>JAATEW010000151.1 GCA_015655535.1 Hyphomicrobiales bacterium
AATCATCAGGTGAGGGCCGGAGCTCCACACGCGATCCGGCATCGCCCGCCCGGTATATTCGTCGATGATCACGATCTTATTGTCGCGAATGAGATAGTGCTCGTCGCGATGATAAAGATGGATAGCCGCGAGCGCCTGAATGGCGAGTTCGTCGCGTATGATCGCGCTTTGCCAATAGGATGAGAAGTCGCGCGATAAAGTCTCGACTTTCTTTTGTCCCGCAAGCGTCAGAAGAACGCGGCGCTGGCTCTCCAAAACGACGAAGTCCGTCTCGGCCTTGAGGAGCTTCGCAAGGCTGATCGCCTCGCCGCCCGTTTGCGCATAAATGTCGGTTTCGGCATTTGCCGAGATGATCAGCGGCGTGCGGGCCTCGTCGACGAAGACGCTGTCGGCTTCGTCGACAATCGCGAAATGAAGGCCTCGCAAACGCAAACCCGAGGCGCGCGCGGCCCGGCTATGCAATCGCTCGAGTTTCAGGCGTAGATTGTTGTGATACTCGCCGAGAACAATGCGGTCCCGCAGATAGTCGAACGCCAGCTCCTTATTGGTGCAATAGACGATGTCGCATCCATAGGCCTGCTGACGTTCCTCGACCGACAGATCGGCGACAACCGTGCCGACCGTGAGGCCCATCCGCTCATAGAGCGGTTTCAGATGGGCCGCGTCGCGCGACGCCAGATAATCGTTGACGGTGATCACATGAACCGGGAACCCCGCGAGAGCCGCCGCGGCCGCGGCCAATGTCGCCGTCAGGGTCTTGCCCTCGCCCGTGGCCATCTGGGCCAACATGCCATTCAGCATGGCGTAGGCACCGAGGATTTGAACGTCGTGATGGCGTTGGCCGAGAACGCGTCCGGACATCTCGCGGATAATGGCGAATGTCCGTGCCACCGTTTTCCGGTCGAAGCGCTGCGATCTGCGAAGCAGATGCGCCTCGGCCTTGAGCATGCGGGCAAGTTCGTCGTCGCTCGCATCCGCGCAATGCCGTGCCTGCACGGCAACCAGCGGAAGAACACGCGCCAGACGTTTGACACGATGCCCTGCAAGATGCGGTACGAACTGAGCCTGAAGCCAGCGCCAGCTTGCCTCAAGCGGCTGATCGGGTGGCACGGCCCGTTCTGGCCGAAGCGCAACGCGCGGAATTGCCGGCCCGGTTTGAACGCGCTCTATGATCGCTTGATCAGACATGGAAGTGGCTAAGGAAAGCCTGCCGGAACGCGCGCACGAAACGCCAGGCGATCGGTTCTTTGCCGAAATCGAACAGCACGAAAGCCCGTTCGCCGGCGTAATCGACGGGAACGGATTCATCCAAGGCGATATCGAATTGGAACAATCCGAATAAGGCCTGCGGCTTTGGCGATTTGGAGGTTGGATCGACGGCGATCGTGCCGCCTCCCTGTGTCGTCAGAGCCATGCTCGGGACTTCCTGCTCCGCGGCGGGAATCTCGCGAACGATTTCGGCGGCATGGACGGTCGAGAGATCATTGGCGAACCGGACCAGGACGCGCTTTGTCCTTTGCCGCACAAGGTCGACATCGCCCTGGACCACGATGGTGCGGACCGTCACGTCCTTCCTGCCGATCACATAGCCGAGAAGCTCGCCTTGCTTGACATAGCGCCCCGGCATGTCATTCGCGCGCAGGGCGACGAAACGTCCGCTCTCGCTCGAACTCACATTGAGATCCGCGTTGCGGCCGGCAAGAACGGCAATGGATTTTTGAATGTGATTGATCTGCTCGGTCAGGATTTCGGCCTGCACCCGATCCGTCAGGCGGGCGGCATTGTAGCGCTCCTGCAATTCGTCGAGCTGTGCATTACGCACGTCAACTTGCGAGGCGATGATCGGATCGTTCATCTGGACCAGCACCTTGCCCGGCGACACGTCTTCCGATGAGAGAACGGCGTCGATAAATCCAGACGTGCGCGCTCTCACTTCTGACCGGTTCGGCATCCACAGCACGCCTTCCGCGACAGTGGCGTAAGGCAGAGGCAGAAGAAATAGCACGAAAATGACGACGGCGGCCGCGAGTCCGACCGCGCTGAACGTCCGCCGCCGATAACCGTCGAGGCGCCGGTCATAGAGCAGATATTTCGCGGCCTTGATGCAGGGCATGACGAAGATGGTCGTGAGCGCCCATAGCGCCATCGCTATTCCGAAGAAAAAGAACCGTGTCGCGAGAAACAGCGCGATTCCGAGCGATACCGTCGTCCGATATAGAAACGACGTGATGGAATAGGCGAAGAGCCAAGGTTCTTCGCCACGTCCGGTCGCCGGACTATCGACCTGGTCAAGCCCGAACACATATCTCTGAAGCAGATAGAAAACATATTTGTTCGAACGGTCGGCGAGATTCGGAATCTCGATCCAATCCGACAAGATGTAATAGCCGTCGAAGCGCAGCAGCGGATTGCCGTTGAAGATGAGCGTGGATACGCCGCCGATCAGCATCGTGTTGAAGGCAACCGTTCTCAGCAGTCCCGGCGTGGCATTGACCCAGACAAAGGCCGCGATCGCCGCGAGACCGAGCTCGACCATAATTCCGGCGGCCCCGACGATGATCCGGCGCCGCTTCTCGATGAAGGCCGCGGAACTCGACGCATCGACATAGGCGACAGGCACGAAGACCAGCAGCATCACGCCGACCTCATGCACTTCGCCGCCCCAGCGTTTGGTCGCAAAGGCGTGCCCAAGCTCATGAAGGGTTTTGATGATCGGATAAATCAACAGGATGACGACAACATTCTCGGCCGCGAGCGCGCGGTCGGTCACGTTCTGAGTGAGCTCGGACCCGTGAAGAACGACAAGAACCGCGGCCGCCAAGACCAGAGTGAGCCAGGCAAAAAAGCCGTAGGCGGTGAAGATCGGCCGCACGAAGGGCATTACGAAGCCGACGAACCGATCAGGATCAAAAAGCGGAAGACGGAATGAAAGCGGGCTGCGCAGGCGTTGAATAAGTTCACGCTGGCTGTGGCGTGCCGACCGTTCCGAAAGCTCGTTGAGATCGGGCGAGAATTCGCTTTGAAGCAGGTCCGACGAATGCAGTTGCGACAGGAGCTGGATCGTCT
>JAATEW010000413.1 GCA_015655535.1 Hyphomicrobiales bacterium
TCGTCGCCTATCCGGTGCAGGAATGGTGCGGCAGTTCGACGGCCGGCGGCGATCATAAGGTGATCTTCTTAGGCGATGAACCGCCGGAGTTTCCTTACAATAGCAAAGGCGAGCACAATCGCACTTTGCTCTGGAACGAAGATATGAAAGGCGCTTCGGCCGATCTCGGCCGCTGGCCCATCGAAGAGCTCTGGGACGCCTATCTCGACAAACCGGAGACGCATCTCGTCATTCCGCATGTCGGCGGACGCCGTTACATCGCGGACTGGCATCATCCGGAATTGGAGAGATTGGTCGAGATCGTGTCCTCTTGGGGCCATTTTCCCTGGCTCTATCAGGATGTGATCGCGCGCGGCTACAAGCTCGGCGTCTGCGCCAATAGCGACGAGCATCGCGGCCGGCCCGCCGGCGGAGCGCCGGGCGTTCAGGTGTTTGGTGTGCGCGGCGGGTTGACCGGCATTTTCGCGGAGCAATTGGATCGTGCTTCCATCGGCGCGGCCTTGCGCGCGCGCCACACATTCGCGACGACAGGCGAACGCACCGCGCTGATCGTCCGCTGCGGGGATTATATCCAGGGCGATGGCTTCGACCATCAAGGTCCGGCCGAAATCGCCTATCGCTTCTTGGGCGACATCGGCTGGGATGAACTCGCAGCCTTCGACCAGAATGGCCTTCTCTGGCGGCGCAATCTGCATGAAGAGCAGGGTTTTTCCGATCGGCGTGTCCGGTTGCGCTGGGGCGGCGCGCGCATCAAGGACCGCTATCGCTGGGCCGCCTGGAACGGCCGCATCCGGATCTTGAATGGAACGATCCATCGTTTTTCGGCGAGCGGTTTCGAACATGCCGAGGAAACCGCCTGGCGTGCGTCGCCGACCGACATCGGCTTTCGCTCGGAAACCTATGGCGACGCCGATTCCATCGAAATCGAGATGAGCGATCTTGCCGAGGCACGCTTCGCCGTGGAAGGCACGATCGGCGGCTTCGTCAAGGTCGGCGATCCGCGAAAGCCCGCGCCTTTCATCCATCGTCCCGATTTTCATTGGGAGGTCTCGGGCGTCGAACTTCTCGACAAAGGCGAATTGCGTCTCGATCTCGGCGGCACCGATCTTTTTCTTGCACTCGAACGGCTGACCGCCTCAGCATTGCCGCGGGATATTTCGGGGCGCTTCTCGGTGGAACCGGTCAATGGCCCCTTCGGCTTCAGACCCGTCTATTTGTTCGGACGCCAGCGCGACGATTCGAAGATCTGGTCCTCGGCGCAATTCATCACTTTCACCGAAACCCCCGAGTCAGGACAGAAACGTTGAACCGCTATGTCTTGTCCGCGATCGGTCTCGCCATCTTTCTTCTCGTTTGGGAAGTCATCCCGATCCTCGACCCGAGCGCGCGGGCGCTTCTGCCTGTGCCGAGCCAATTGCCGAAGGCTTTTCTCAGCGAGGTCAAAAACGGAATTTGGCTGACTTGCGTTGGGGAAAGCCTTTCGCATTATCTGATCGGGCTCGTCATCGGTGTTTTATCCGGTATAGGCGTAGGCATTCTCACGGGCATGTATAAGAACCTTGAATTCGCGCTCGCCTGGGTCATCCGGATCTTGCGGCCTATCCCAGGGCTTGCCTGGATTCCTTTTGCCATTCTCTGGTTCGGGGTGGAGCAGCAAGCTGCGATCTTCATCATCGCGATCGGGGTCTTCTGGATCGTGTTTTTCGCAGCCCATGCGGCGATCCGCAACGTCGACCGCGATCTCATTGAAGTAGCCGAGGCTTTCGGCTTCACAAGCGGCTGGGAAAAGCTCGTGAAGGTTCTGTTTCCGGCAAGCCTGCCGGGTATTCTTGTCGGCGTGCGGACTGCCTTGGGGCAAGCATGGATGGCGGTGGTCGCAGCCGAGCTCTTCGGCGTTCCGGGTCTCGGGCAGCGTATGAATCAGGCGGCGAGCCTGCTCGCGACCGATATCGTCGTCGTCTACATGCTGACGATGGCAGCGCTCTATGGTCTCGTCGATACGGGCTTTCTGCTGGCGCAATCGCGGTTTCTGTCGTGGAAGGTTTGAAGCCTGTGGATTGCGTCATCGAGATCGAGGGTCTGAGCCTCGCCTATCGGCAAGACGGCACCTTCACCGAGGTTCTCCATGGGCTCGCTCTGACCGTCGAGCGGGGAGAATTCGTCGCGATCGTCGGCCCGTCGGGCGTCGGCAAATCGACTTTGCTCCGCGTGCTCATGGGACTTGCCGCGCCCTCCTCCGGGACGGTGCAGGTTCATGCAGATCCGAATTCGGAACGGGCCATGGCGCTGGTGTTCCAGGACGCACGCCTCCTACCTTGGCGCCGGGTCATCTCCAATGTGAGCTTCGGACTTGAGAAGACGGCACTCGGCAAGAAGGAGCGGCGCGAGCGGGCTTTAACCGTTCTGCGCAGCGTCGGGCTCGAAGGTTTCGCCTATCGCTATCCGCATCAATTGTCAGGAGGACAAAGGCAACGCGTGGCGCTTGCAAGAGCGCTTGCCGTCAATCCCGCGATCATGCTGATGGATGAGCCTTTCAGCGCGCTCGACGCCTTGACGCGTCAGGCCTTACAGGATGAGCTCACCCGCGTCTGGAACGCCTTCGGAAAGACCGTTCTTTTCGTCACCCATGACATAGACGAAGCGGTCTATCTCGCCGACCGGGTCGTCGCGCTGGGCGGCAAGCCCGGCGAGGTCAAAGCCTCGCTATCGATCGATGTGCCGCGCCCGCGCGCGCGGCATGATCGCGCGTTGCAGGCTCATGCGCAGCGCGTCAAGGATGAACTCAGGGCGGAAGCTGTTGCGAGAGACGATTGGGTGATCTGAAAAGATGCATGCCGTCCCGCCTGCCCGGCTCAGAAGGAATCGTCGAGCGATACCGGCGCGTGCTGTATAATCCAGGCCAATGCCGCAGCAATGGCAACGGTCAGCAACACGGCGAGCCAGGTACGCGACGAAGCAATGCCATTGGCACCGGCACCACGATTTTGCTTGCGGCCGGTGATCATGGCATGCACCAGACCCGTATCGCCGAAGGCGCGGTGCGCGATCACCGCCAGGATGTGGATGGCGACCGCCGCCGCGATCCAATAGAACAAGTGCCGATGCAGCGATGTAAGCTGCGCGCTCACGTCCTTGGTGACGTAGCCGTAGAGCGGACCGACATTGAAAATGTCGTCATTGCCGAAGAGGCCCGTGACCGCTTGCGCGCCAAGACCAATCAAGAGCAAGGCTACCATCCATGCGCCGAGCGGATTATGGCCGATATAGGCGAAGTGCCGCCCGCGCAATAAGTCACGCGCATAGCGCAATGTCGCAACAGGCCCACGCAGAAAATTGCGAAACTGCGCGTGACGGGTGCCGACAAAGCCCCAGAGGATTCGAAACGTCACCAGCACGATCACGGCATAGCCGAACCAGACGTGATATTTGAAATAGCTGACGCCCAATCTATTCGTGACGAAGGCACCGGTGAAGGAAGCCGCCAGCGCCCAATGAAAGAGGCGGACGGGCAGATCCCAGACCTTGGTCTGTTCTTCCGCCAGTCCTTCGCTTCGCCGCTCGAACGCGCCGGCTTGCGTGTAGCGATCGCTGATCGTCATGAACGCGCGCCTATTTAAGCCTGAAGTCGTCGTGGCACGCCTTGCAGTCCTGAGCGACGGCATTCGCGGCGCTTTTGAAGGCGTCGGTCGCGCCTTTTTCGGTCTCGTTCACTTTTTGGAAGGCGAGCACATGCGCTTGGAAATCCTTTTCCTTCTTGTCGAAGTCGGCGCGATTTATCCAAATGTCCGGCTTGGCCTTGGTCTCCGGCTCGCCGAGATTGGAAATATCGGGAAAGGCCTCGTCGAGCAGGCCCGACAGAAAGACGACGCGATCGATGCTCTTCTGGATGGTGGCGGCGTCATATTGCGTGCTGCCTTTCAAGACATTTCCGATCGGCCGGAAATTGGCGCCGATCAATTTATAGACGGCCTTGCGCTCATCGACCGCTTGCCGCGCCGCGTTCAATCCGCCGGGCGGCGTCTGCGAATTAGCCGACAGGACGAAGCTCGTGCACAAAAGCAATGCGCCGCCGAGCCCCATGGCGCAACGCGCCATCATTGATGTTTTACGCATACGTTCGATTTCCCCCATTTCCAGTTTTGTCGTAATTTATGGCGCGGTTGCGGGTTGCGCTGCGGCAGCCGGAGACGGCGCAGGCGCGCTGCCGCTTTGCGATTCGGAGACCAACGCGACTTTGGTATAGCCGGCCGAATTGATGAGCCCCATCACCTCGATGACCTTGCCGTAGGAGATCGACTTGTCGCCGCGGACATGGATGCGGCGCTCCTTGCTGTCGGCATTCTCGCCGAGCACAGAGATGAGTTCGTTCGCCGCCACTTCGCGCTGATCGACAAAATATTTGCCCTCGGCGTCTATGCTGACGGCGATCGGCTGTTTTTGATCGACCAAGGGCTTTGTCTGCGCCTTGGGCAGATCGACCGGAACCCCGGTCGCCATCAAAGGCGCGGCGACCATGAAGACGATGAGGAGCACTAGCATCACGTCGACGAGCGGCGTGACATTCATATCGCTCATCGGCGGCGCATCGAAGTCGCCGTCGTGTTTACGCAGCGCGAAGGCCATTGCGATCCCCCTTCTTCGAAAGCTGGCGTGACAGTTCGACTTCGAAGACGCCGATGAAAGCCTGCAAGCGCTTGCCATAGCGGCCGATGTCGGAGCCGATGCGGTTGTAGAAGACGACGGCGGGGATGGCCGCCGCGAGACCGAGCGCCGTTGCAAACAGAGCTTCCGCGATGCCCGGCGCGACAACCGCGAGGCTTGTATTGTTCGATGCGGCAATGCCCTGAAACGAGGTCATGATGCCCCAGACGGTGCCGAACAAGCCGACGAAGGGCGCGACGGCGCCGATCGTCGCCAGGCCCGGCAAACGGCTCTGCAAATGATCGAGCGCATCGGCGCTTGCCAATTGGCCGACCCGATGCACGCGCTCTTGAAGACTGTCGCGCTGGGCTTCGGAATGGACGAGATCGGCCGAGCGGCTGTGCTCCTCGACCATGGCCCTGTAGACCGTGACGAAAGGATCCGTCGCCGAGGCCTTTTCGAAACTCTCGGCGACGGAGGCGACCGGCAGGCCCGCTTGCACGCTGGCAATCAGCTTGTTCGCGCGTTTGCGCAGAACGCTCAACCGGATCAGCTTGTCCAGAATGACCGCCCAGCCCCAGGCCGATGCGACGACAAGAATGATCATGATGACTTTGACGACCGTGTCGGCTTGCAGAAACAACTCGATCGGTGACAAGCCATGCGGCGCAGCCGCGGCCGCGGCGTCAATGGAATCCGCCATGGGAAACTCTCCTTATGGATGTGAAAAGGGTCAGGTTAAGGGTCAGGCCGAAAGGCTCATCGGATGACGATGGCACCATCAAGTGAGACATTGCGCGTCATGCCACTGGCAGGAAACGACAGGCCTGCCAGCTTTTCCGCCGCCGCCGCGTCGAGTGCCGGATTTCCGGAGGAAGACGTAATGCTCTTGGAGATCAGCGAGCCAGACGGCGAGATCAGGATGCGATAACCTACACGGCCGGTTGGATGACCGGGGCGCGACGCAAGACCGGCCGCCGCGGCGGCGATCCGCGCATGAACCTGATTGGCATAGCCGGACGCGAGCGCATTCGCCGGAACATTGGCAGGCGCCTGACTCGTGGATTGCGCCGCATGCGGCTGCGGAGCCGGTTTATGTTCAACCGGCTTCTGGACCGGCTTCGGCTGTGGTTTTGGCTGCGGCTTTGGCGGCTCGACCGGAGCAACCGCGGGCTCTTCCGCGACGGGCGGGGGCGGCGGCGCTTCGGGTTCGGGCGGTTGCGGGATTTCTTCGGCGACCGGTGGCGGGGGTTCTGGCGGCGGAGCCGGCTGTTCTTCCGGCGCGGCGGGCGGCAGCATCACAAGTTCTATGGCGTCTTCTTCGGCCGGCGGCGCCGGATGCGCCGTATAAAGAGCCAAGCCCGCCAGCGCTACAAGATAGACAGCCACGGCCGCGCCCTGAGTCAGGCAGGACGGTCTCCGGCGGATCTGTACCAGAAGCGTTTGCGCTCCCGTTGGCGAGGCAAGCGCGGGAACTTCAAACTCGTCGAAACCAAAGCTTTCCAGTGCAAGAGCTGAGCTCATAGCGACGCCTTTTCCCATAGATCGCCCAATTGGGGCCCATGAGATCAGTCTATAAATCTAGTAGTTTAATGGTCAACTCTTTTTAGAAGCCTATCCAGGGTCTTATCCTGCGACAAATAGGATTCCGTCGAGACCTACGAGCGGCAGCCGCTTCTTTGGCGGCGATAAAATCCGTCCGCAAAATTGCCCATTCCTCCATTTTCACCTATATTTCTAGAGAAATGATCCGGCCAAGCCATGAGTGGGAATGCGTGGCTGAGACATTCCTGCTGCGCGTGCGGCGCGCATGCCAACATCTACGCGGACCGGCATGTTATCGAACAAAGGAAAATACGGCCTGAAGGCGATGATCCACTTGGCAAAGTTCGAGGGTCCGTGCCTTGCCGCCGAGATCGCGGCCCAAAATCAAATCCCGCGCAAATTTCTCGACGCCATCCTGCTCGAACTCAAGAACGCCGGCATATTGAGCAGCAAGAAGGGCAAGGGCGGCGGCTATCATCTCGCGCGGCCGGCGGATAAAATCACCGCGGGCCAAATCATCCGGATCCTTGACGGATCGCTTGCACCCATCTCCTGCGCCAGCCGCACGGCTTATCGCAAATGCACGGACTGTCCCGACGAAGACGCCTGCGCCGTCCGCGACATTATGCTCGATGTCCGCGATTCCATGGCGCTCATTCTCGATCGCACCAGCATCGCGGCGCTGAGCACTAGAGGCCACCGTGAAAGCCAGCCCCTGCGGTAGGCAGCGGCCGCGTCGATCTTCGCGGATCTGCGACAAGCATCCTTAGCTTGCGAATAAACGCGCGCGTGGATTCCATGCACTTGACCGCCGTCTGACAATCGGCCTTACTATATTAGTATATAAAGTTTATGAAATAACTTATGAGCTCGAGTCCGCCACGATCGCCCCCTTCCCGCCAGCCGAAAGAGACGCCTAAACACATGTCTTCGCTGAGCGATCTTGGTGCGGGCCTCGGCGATCGTTTGCGGACCCTGCTGCATCGGCAAGGACGTTCCTTGGAAAACCTGGCGGCGTTTTCCGGACTGAGCAAAAGAAAACTGGATGGGCTTGCGATGGGGGAAATCGTGCCGACAATCAATCATCTTTGGAAGATCGCCAATGCGCTCGGCGTTCCATTCGGCAGTCTGATCGCGACGCGTCAAAGCCGCGATGAGTTCGTGCTCAGGAATGCGACGAAGAGCGTCATCACGTCAAACGATGGAGGCCTGACCTCCCGCGCACTCTTGCCGCACGACAGCGGGCGGCCGGTCGAATTCTACGAATTGACGATCGCGCCCAATCACCTCGCCCATTCCGAAGCCCATGGTGCAGGAACCCGCGAAAGTCTCGTGGTCGTGCGCGGTCATATTGAAATCACTGTCGGCAAGGAACCGAGCCAGCGCCTCGAAGAAGGCGACGCCATGATCTTCGACGGCGATGTCCCGCATAGCTATCGCAATCTCGGACCTTCCGAAGCGCTGCTCTACCTCGTCATGTCCTACATAGATTTAGCCAAGCCCTGACGCGGAGCCTCCGTCCGTCCGCGATCTAAGTCCATTATGCGGGACATGAGGTCATCAAAGCGCTCGCGTGCGGTTGTTCGCGAGATCGTTCGGCGATTCTCCAAATTCGCTGTGACATTTTTACAAAGCCGGCTCCCGATCTGCGATCCGTGACGGCGTATTAATTGACAAAAACGATAGTATTTAGCGACAACTAACCCAGGCCAGCGCGCATATCTCGACGCGTAGCAAGGGAATGGATCATGGAGTGTCGCGTATGACGATCGTACCGCGTATGAAAACGAGAATCCTATCGCCAATAGGTGTGATGAGCCTGCCTTTGTGGCTGAGCCTCACGGTATCGACAGGGGCTTTGGCGCAGGCCGCGTCCCAAGGCGCGCAGCCGGCGGCCGAAGGCCATGTCGAAGATGTCGTCGTGTCGGCACCGCCTGAGACGATCACGGAGCAGCAGATTCAGAAGGTGCAGTCCACGCCGGTCTCGGCGACGATCGTCACCCAGCAGCAGCTCGAGGCCGCGCAGATCACCGACCTTCAAGGCGCGCAAAAGCTGCAGCCCAGCCTGAACATAAAATTCCAAAATGTGCGGAATATCGCCATCAATGTGCGCGGCTTCGGCGCGTCTTCGTCGAACGCGACAGACGCGATTTTCGGCGGCACGCCCGTCTATCTCAACGGCGTCTATCAGCCCTTCGTCGGCCAGGCCGTCTTCGACATTCCGGACCTCGTCGGCGTCGAAGTGCTGAAAGGGCCACAGGCGACGGCGGGCGGCCAGGACAATACGGGCGGCGTGGTCAATATAACGACGGCTTTGCCGAGCTTCACGCAAGGCGAAACGCTCGAGTTTCAATATGGCAGCTATAATATGTTCCAGGAAAAGGCGAGCGCGACGGGCCCGATCGCCGGGAGCGATTGGGCGGCCTTCCGCGTTTCCTTTTTCGACAAGGATCAGGAAGGCTATCTTCTCAGCACAACCGACGCCAATAAATACATGGGTACCCATGACAAAGGCGGGATGGCGCAATTTCTTCTGATGCCGAATGCCGACCTGACCGCGCTCATCGGCTTTAATTATTCGACGGTCACGCAGGCGCAATTGCCGGCGGCCTATGTCGGCACGTTCACCAATTATACGAATGGGACGGCTGTTTCGAATAATTACGCTACCCGTGCCGCGCGGCTTGGCTGGGTTCTGCCGGCGCCCGGTTCATTGCTCAATACCTATACGACGAATGGCAACGGCTGGCAGAACACCGCCCAGGATTCTTATCAGATCTCGGCGAAGATCGATTATACGTTTAATGGCTTTACTCTCGAATCCGTGACCGCCGCGACCGCCTGGGATTTCCATCCTCACAATGGCTTCGGGGTGATCCCCCAAGTCAACTCGCCCTATGGATCGGGGTCTCAGATCGATGCGAAGTCCATAACCGAGGATATCAAACTGTCGAATCCCAAAGGCGGACCTGTCGATGTCACGGGCGGCGTCTTCTTTCTGAAGAGCCTTCTCATCGATCACTCGAACAGCAGTCAATACGGGCCATTGGCCGGAGCCTTTTACGGCAGCACGACCCCCGGCCTCGGGCCAACCAATAATGCGGCCTTAAACAATCTCGCTCAACTCGGCTATGATGATCCTCTGACGACCGAAATCGCGCCCTACATCCGCGATGTCTGGCATGCAACGCCGAACCTCGATATCACGACCGGCTTTCGCTATTCTTATAATTATAAGAATAGCGAATTCGAACAGTGGTTTCCGAGCTGGGTTTATGGCACGCCCAGCGCAGCGATCGTTGCCCTCCAAGATGCGCAAAAGGGGGCGCCGCGATATTGGGATGCCTCGACCCATCAAGGCATGGTCTCCTATGTCGGCACCGCGACCTATAAATTCACGCCGGACGTCTTCGGCTACGCCACGATCTCGCAGGGCGGACGCGCCGGCGGACCGAACCCGGCAACCGGCAACCTTCCGAATAACGTTCCGACAACGGTGCTTCCCGAACGCATCGAAGATTACGAAGTCGGCATCAAAAGCACCTGGTTCGACCAAAAGCTGACGGCCAATCTCGCGGCCTTCGTGATGATCGATCACAATTACATCGCTCAGGGCTCAAGCCTCCTTGGCGGCGTAACCGTGCCCTATCTCCTCAATGCCAAGCGTGCCGAGTCGCGCGGCGTCGAACTCGACCTTCGCGCGCAGCCGATCGAGGGCCTCAATCTCTATGGCTCCGCCACTTATGACGATGCCTTTTATGCGTCTTTCACGAATAGCTCCTGTCCGCCCGAAATCACCGGCCAGACGAGCTGCGACCTGACTGGGAAACCGCTCGCGAATACGCCGAAACTGACCTTGGTTGCCGGCGGTGAATATAGTTATCACATCGGGAATCTTCTGGCTCCCATGGGAGCCGTGGCGGACAAGCCCCTCATCGCTTACGCCGGCGCGGACTACACTTGGCAGACCGATTATTTTTCGGACCAGAGCGGTGCGACCAACGACAGCATATATGCCCTCATCCATCCCTATGGCATCCTCGACGTTCATGCTGGCATAAAGTTCGAAGACAATAGTGTGGATCTGGTCGGATGGATCCATAACGCGTTGAACCATCATTATTTCACGTCAATCGCCGGATCATCGAACGGCGAAATCGTGGCAACGGTGGGCGATCCCTTGATGGCGGGCGTGACGCTGCGCGCCAGGTTCTAAAACCAACAAAAGATAAAGGCCCGGGTGCATCAGCGCTCGGGCTTTTTTTTGTGTTTGGAGCCGGTTGAGTTTTCAAGCAGACTCATTTGGGCTGCCATGCTCAGTCCCTGGGTTCAAGTCCTGGGATGATCCGCGCATCCAAAGCTCAGCAACTGGAGATGCGTGTGGCCAGGTCAAGCCCATGCCTGTCCAGTTTAAGTCGCGATAACGTGTTGTATGCAATTGGGCCGGCCTCGAACTGGCCGCGCCGGGCGTACTTTCCATCCCGACGAGCATGTCGGATTTCGCCATTCATCCGATGGCGGCGATTTTCGGCGAAGCGTAGCTCGCCAATGCTAACCGCCAAGAGATGAATGGCAGTCTTTGAATATCATCGACTCTAAAACAGCGGCCCGATTTCTCTCAATCGGACAGCCGCAGGTCAAGCCCAGCCTTGACGCAACTGAAAGTCCGTTGCGCTCTATGGCGAGATCAACCGGCCCCTATCCGGTCACTCATCGCTGCTTGATCGGCTTATAGATATCGTGGCAGGCGCGGCATGTATTGGGGACTTGCCGGGCCGTCGCAGCGGCTGTGGCGAAATCCTTGGCTTCTATGGATTTGATCGCTGATGCCATCAGGGCCAGCCCGTCCTGCGCGATCTTCACGGCGTCTTCGGCATCGCCTTTCTTCGCAAAATAGCCGGAAGAATATTTGAACCCGTCCTGAATGACCGCGGCATCGTCCAGGGCGCCGTTCGCATTGCCTCCGGTAATGTCCGGCTCAAAGAATTTGATAGCTCTATCCACATCGTGCATCAGATCGTCGTCATAATCTTTGAGATCGATGTCGCGATGCTCGGCATAGGCCGCGCCGCTCAAAATCGCCGCACCCAACCCGCACAGGATAACAAATTTACGCATCTTGAATTCCGTCCATGATGGGCGGCCCCGCCCTTTTGTAATTGCCCTACGCAGGAAGCGGCTCCGCCACTAGATGATCTTCCTCGTGACGCTACAGCGCACCGCTCATGAAAAACGCCGGAAGAAAGCTTCCGGCGTTTTCTCCTTGGTCAAATTCTTCGCATGTGTGGATCAGGCGAGAAGCTCTTCCACGACCGCGCCATAGACGACGGTCGGGCGCTCCGCGCGGCCATCGTGCATATAGATCGTGCGCAAATGGTCGAGCCCCAATTGCTGCAGTACGGTCGCATGCAGATCGTAGGTATCGACCTTCTTGCCTTGCGCCTGCAGCCCGATCTCGTCGGTCTCGCCGAACGTCGTGCCCGCCTTGACGCCGCCGCCTGCGAGCCATTGCGTATAGCCCCAAGGATTATGGTCGCGTCCATTGCCGCTCTGGCCATAGGAGGTCCGGCCGAATTCCGAGGTCCAGACGACAAGCGTGGTGTCGAGAAGGCCGCGCTGCTTCAGATCCGTGAGCAGGCCCGCGACCGGCTTGTCGACCGCCTTCGCGTGGGCGCCATGATTCTTTTCGAGATCCTCATGCGCATCCCAGTCTCGCGCCTCGCTGTTGCTCGCGGCCTCGAGCTCGCCGGATACGACCTGAATGAACCGCACATTGCGTTCGACAAGCCGGCGCGCGCGCAGCAGAGTCGTGCCGTAATCCTTGCTCGCCGGATCGTCCAAGCCGTAGAGCGACTTGATCGCATCCGGTTCCTTAGCCAGATCGACCGCTTCCGGCGCGGCGCCTTCCATGCGGTAGGCCAGCTCATAAGACCGCAGCCGCGCCTGGAGTTCGGTATTCTCCGGATGCTCCGCGGCGTCCTGCGCATTGAGGCGGCGCAACAGATCGAGATCGTCGCGCTGCTCTTGCAGGCCCATCAGTTCAGGATGCGAGAGATTGAGAATTGGCGACGCGCCCGACCGGAAAGGCACGCCCTGATAGACCGCCGGGAGGAAGCCCGAATTCCAATTGACCGAGCCGGAGCGGGGCTCCCTCTTGCCGCTGTAAAGCACGACATAGGCCGGCAGATCGTGATTGGCCGAGCCCAAGGCATAGGTCACCCAAGCGCCGAGTGACGGCCGTCCCGGCCGCAGGTCGCCGGTGTTCAGCTTCAAAATCGAAATGTCATGCGTCGCGCCGATGGTCGTGCTGGATTTGATGAAGGTCAGCTTATCGGCATGTTGGGCGATATTCGGCACGAGGTCCGAAAACCACGCGCCGCTTTCGCCATATTGCTTCCAGGTCCGGTTGGAGGCGAAGAGCTTGCCGACGCCGCCTTGCGTGCTCGTCTTGACGCCCGACAGGAACGACGGCGGCACTTCCTGGCCCGCGAGCCTGATGAGTTCCGGCTTGTGATCGTAAAGGTCGAGCGTGCTCGGCGCGCCCTGCATATGAAGCCATATGACCGATTTGACCTTGGCGGGAAAATGCGGCGCTTTCGGTGCCAGCGGATCGACGAATGTATCGGCCAAAGCCGGAGTGGCGAATATGCCGCCTCCTGGCATCTGAGCGGCGAGCGTCATTCCGCCGACACCGTAGAGGGCATTGAACAGCATTTCACGGCGCGATTGAGTTCCCATATGTGCGGTCCTTTCGAAATCGGAGAATGTTCAGAAGCGATAGGCGAAGTCGTTCGAATTCACGACGACATGGACGAGATCGACCAAGACGGCGGCGCGGATCGGATCGAGCGGCTCAGAGGACTTGAAGCCGATCGGGACGGCGATCGCGAACTTGCCGTCGGCGGCCTTTTCCTTGATGACCCTCTCATGGCTCACCAGGAAGCCGAGCAAGAGAGACTTCTCGGAATCGGTGGGTGCCCGTGCGAACAGGATCTCGTAGAGCCGGTCGATCTCCGCCGATGGATCATTGCCGCCTTCGCGGATGATCCGGCCGGCGAGAGCTTGCGACCATTCGTAGACCACGTCGTTATTCAACAGCGTCAGCGCCTGCAGCGGTGTCGTCGTCACGTCGCGTTTGCTGTGAACCTGTTGGGCATTTGCCATGTCGAAGGGTTCGAGCAGTGGATAGGGCACGCTGCGCCGCGTGAAGACATAGATGCTGCGGCGATTGAAGTCCTGCGGGTCTTTCGAGACCTGCCACATGTTGCCAGCATTCAGGTTCGAAGGCACCGGCGGAAAGACGCTCGGGCCACCGACCTTGTCGACAAGCTTGCCCGAGGCGACGAGCAGCGAGTCGCGGATTTCCTCCGCGTCCAGGCGCTTCGCCGGGAAGACGGCAAGCAGCTTATTGTCGGGATCGGCGGCGCGCACATTATCGCGATGCGCCGAGGATTGCCGGTAAACGGAGGACAAAAGAATCTGCCGGTGCAGCTTCTTGATATCCCAGCCGCTGTCGATGAAGCTCGTTGCGAGATAATCCAACAGTTCGGGATTTGTCGGCCGCTCCCCGCCCTTGCCGAAATCGCTGACCGTCGCGACAATGCCCTTGTCGAAATATTCGTTCCACACGCGATTGACATAGACGCGCGCCGTCAGAGGATTGCTTGGGCTCGCGATCCAATTCGCCAGAGCCGTGCGCCGGCCCGACGACGTAGCCGAGGGAGCGATGACCGGCTTCTCGTCGGTCAGCGCCACCGGGAATGCCGGCTGGACTTCATCGAGCGGCTTTTCATGATTGCCGCCGAAGAAGACATAGGTCGGCGGAGATTCCGGGCCGAGCTCCGTCATAGACGTAAAGGTGTCGGAGCCTTTCGCGGGCTTCAGCCTGTCGAATTTCTTCAGCTCCTCGGAGAGCTTTTTATATTCGGCCCACTTCGCCTCGTTTTCCGGCTTGTAAGCCGGGTTTTCCTTATTCTCCGCGATATCGCGCAAATATTGAGACAGATCATTATCGGTCGTCACATTTTCGAGCCGGTGATTGATCCAGCGGTCGAAAGGCGTCCACTCGTCCTTCGCTTTGAAGATCGACTCGCGGCTATCCGTCAGATAGCGCTCCTTGTGATATTTTTCTGCTTCTGCCCGGATCGGCTCCAAAATCGCCTTGCGTTGCGCCCGGATATCTTTGGTCGCCTCCTGATATTTGGCCTGTTCCTTTTTATATTCGCGCTCGACGTCGCCCTCGGCGGCCGGGAGTTTCATGGCCTCGCTCGTATTGGCGAAGAAAGCCTGCAGCGAGAAATAATCCTTCTGCGAGAACTTATCGAACTTGTGGTCGTGGCAACGTGCGCAGCCGACCGTCGTGCCGAGCATCGCCTGCCCGACCGTATCGGTTATATCGGTCGCAATTTGATATTTGCGGTCGACCAGATCGCGGGAATTATAATTGTCGGGATAGCCCGCCAGGAAGCCCGTCGCGACCATAATGCTCTGATTGCCGGGCGCGATCTCGTCACCCGCCAATTGCTCCTTGATGAACTGCGCGTAAGGCTTATCCTCGTTGAAGGAATTGATCACATAATCGCGGTAGCGCCACATATTGGGACGCGTCGGATCGTTCTGAAATCCGGTGCTGTCGGCATAGCGCGCGAGATCGAGCCAGCGGCGCGCCTGGCGCTCGCCATAGCGCGGCGAGGCCAACAGGCGGTCGACGAGTTTTTCGTAAGCGTCAGGCGAAGCGTCATTGACGAAAGCCGCGACTTCCTCCGGCGACGGAATGAGGCCCCAGACGTCGAGCGTCGCCCGGCGGATGAATGTGGCGCGATCGGCTTCGGGAGCGGGGGTCAGGCCATTGGCTTCGATCTTCGCCAGAACGAACGCGTCGATCGGTGCGCGGACCCAGTCGGCCTGCTTGACCGAGGGCACCGCCGGCCTTTGAAGCGGCTGCCAGGCATAGGGAAGCCGCGATCGGCTCGGCGCCTTCGCGTCGCCGTCGAGCGGCTTGTCTTCCGCCAACGCGCCCGCAGTTGATAGTCCCAATAAAACGCAGAGAAATGTCCGCTTCAGTGACTTCTTCATCGCCTACCCCAACAAATAATCCGCTTCGAGAGCACCAAGAATTCGCAATCCGGCAGGCCCGTCATGACACCCGTAAGAGCATCACGATTCGAGCTTTAACTCGATCAATTTATAGCCATGATACGAGACCAGCCGCGCACGATAAGAGGTGTCATCTCTTGCGGTGCTGGCTATATTCCTACTATTATTATCGATAATGTCAATTGACAGAAAACATCGACTAACTTAATTGTGAACCTGCCTGAAGCGCGGTGGCAAAAGCCGCCGCCGCGGATCGGCCGCCGCCGGATTGAACTCGATGCAGACGGCTCCGACACGCTTTGTCGCGCCGCTGCGTGCGGGATGATTCAACAATGAGCCGAATATGAGGAGTGCACGCGTGACACGCCGGACAGCCAATGATTTTCATCCGGAGATCTTGAAGCTTTTCGATCTCCATGTGCATGGCTTCATCAGCCGCCGCGGATTTATTGATCGTGCTGCGAAATTCGTGGCCGGCGCGGCGGCTGCGGCCGGCGTGCTTGAGGCGTTGAGCCCGCGTTTTGCCGAGGCCGAGCAAATTGCCAAAGACGATGCGCGCATCAAAACCCGCATTCTGGATTATCCGTCTCCGGATGGCTACGGCACCATCCGCGCTTATCTGGCCGAGCCCGCGCATGTGGACAAAAAACGACCCGTCGTGCTTGTTGTCCACGAAAACCGTGGATTAAATCCGCATATAGAAGATATCGCGCGGCGGCTGGCCGTGGACGGCTTCATCGCGCTTGCGCCGGATGCTTTGACGCCGCTTGGCGGCTATCCAGGTGATGAGGATAAGGCGCGCGAGCTTTTCCCAAAGCTCGATCAAGCCAAGACGCATAATGATTTTCTCGCGGCTGCCAAATTCGCGAAGGAATTGCCGGAAGGCGACGGCAAGGTCGGCGTGGTCGGCTTCTGCTATGGCGGCGGAATTGCCAATTTTCTTGCAACGCGCGTTTCCGATCTTGCGGGTGCCGTCCCGTTCTACGGCGCCCAGCCGACGGCTGAGGAAACCGCGAAAATCAAAACGGCCCTGCTCATTCATTACGCGGGCGCGGACGACCGCATCAATGCCGGATGGCCTGCCTATGAGACAGCGTTAAAGGCCAACAACGTCAAATATGAAGCCTACATCTATCCGGGTGTTCAACACGGCTTCAACAATGACACGACGCCTCGTTACGACGAGGCCGCGGCGAAGCTCGCCTGGCAGCGTACGGTCGATTTCTTCAAAGCCCATCTCGTAAGCTGATGTCATCGTCGCGCGGCCGTGCCGCGTATTCTTGTGAAAAGTGAGGGTATGATGAGCAAAATCCTGGCATGTGCCGCGTTGGCCTTAGTTCTCGCAACGCCATTTGCGAATGCCGCCGAAACCAACAAGGCCGAGGCGTCCGCTGCCACAGCCGATCCGCATTACACTTATGCGCCAGATCCGCGCTATACCTATAAGACACAAAGGCTGAACCGCGCCGAATTGGACGCGCTTTTTGCGAAGCCCGAAAGTCTGCTCGTGCTCGACATCCGGCGTCCTGACGAATTGACGACGATCGGCGGCTTCCCGGTCTATCTCAGCATTCAGGTCAGCGATCTCGAAAAGAGCCTTGCCTATCTGCCGAAGGACCGGACGATCGTGATCGTTTCGAACCGCGCTCATCGCGCCGGCGCTGCAGGAGACCTGCTCTCCGGTCATGGTTTCAAAGTCGCAGGCGCGATCGGCGTGCAAGATTACGCGGAGCAAGGCGGAACGATCACCAAGATCGAGAAGCCGGCCCCGCAAGCGGCAGCAGCGACGCCTGCCGCCCCCGTGGCCGAAAAGCGTTGAAGGCGAGCCATGAAGCGTCTCGCAGCCACTCTTCTCCTCGCAAGCCTTTGCACGACCCCCGCTTTCGCAGGTTTGAAGCCTGGCGCCAACGCGCCCGACTTCACCGCGCAAGCGGCGGTCGGCGGCAAGGATTTTACGTTTTCCTTGGCCGAGGCTTTGAAGCGCGGCCCGGTGGTTCTTTACTTCTATCCAAAGTCATTCACGCGCGGCTGCACCATCGAGGCGCATGAATTCGCCGAAGCAGCCGAGAGTTTCGCCTCGGCCGGCGCAACGCTGATCGGCATGTCGAAGGATACGATCGACACGCAGCGCAAGTTCTCGACGGAAGAGTGCCGCGACAAATTTCCGGTCGCGGCCGACCCGGACCTTTCCGTCATCCGCGCCTACGACGCCGTAAGAATCGCGCCGAGCGCTTCGGGCGATACCGTGTCCGACCGGATCTCCTATGTCATCGCGCCCGACGGGAAGGTTATCTATTCCTATACCGATTCCGCGCCGGACAAGCATATCGAGAACACGCTGGCGATCGTGCGCGACTGGCACGAACAACACCAGAAATAAATCCCGAAAAAGTGAGGATATGATGAGTACGATGCAATTGTTCCGCGCCAAATCGATCGCCGCCATCAGCCTTGCCTGCGCTCTGGCGCTGCCGGCCAATGCGCAGCTTCTCAACCAAAAGAGCCTCTCGGCCACGCTGGCTTTGACGATTGCCCAAACGGCTTACGATGCCTGCACCAAACAGGGCTATCATGTCTCCGTGCATGTCGTCGGGCGCGAAGGCGAAGTGCTTGTCGCGATCCGAGGCGATCAGGCCTCGCCGCACACGTTCGAAAATAGCGAGCGCAAAGCCTATACAGCCCGCACGTTCAAGAAATCGTCCGGCGAATTCGCTCAGCAGTTGAAGGACAACCCGACGCTCAGCTCTGTTCATCTGACCGGCGTGATCGCAGCGCAGGGCGCTTTGCCGATCAAACTCGGCGAGGAAGTGATCGGCGCCATCGGCGTCTCCGGTGCGCCAGGCGGCGACAAAGACGAAGCCTGTTCGAAGGCAGGCATAGACAAAGTGGCCGCCGAGCTGAGCTGAGAGGCATCAGACGAACATCCATCGTTTGGACTGTTACGTCGTGTGTCACTCTATAAGTTCAGCAAAGTAATGGGATTAGTATACTTCAACAAAATGTCAGCCTGAGAGAAAAAAGAAAAACATTCTCCAACACTGGTGTTATCTCGACCTCAACGCGCGTTCGTCAATTCATTGAGATGCAAACGTTGAGGAGCCTGTAAATGGCTGACGATGAAGTTGTACGCATGACGTTGAGCGAGCCGGCTGCCCGCCAGCTCGCCAATGCCACCAAAACCCGCGCGCAAATGCTGGGGATCACCCCGCGCTGGCTGACCACGTTTCTGCCTTGGGTTCCGGTCGAAGCCGGCATTTACCGCCTGAACAAAGTCAAAGAGAGAGAAGGTCTCGGCGAGGTCGAATGTAGCCCGAGTTGGGAGCGCGACGCCGATCTTCCCGAAACCTTCGTCGATTATGAGACCGAGCCGCGCGAATATTTTCTGAACGCGGTCACCACCGTTCTCGACGTTCAGACCCGCGTCTCCGACCTTTACAACCAGCCCTATGATCAGATTCAAGAGCAGCTTCGTCTTCTCATCGAAAAGGTGAAGGAGCGGCAGGAAGGCGAGCTCATCTACAATGGCGATTACGGCATCCTGACCAATACGGTGCCCGGCATGCGCATTCAAACGCGCCGCGGCCCACCGACGCCGGACGATTTGGATGAATTGATCGCACGCGTCTGGAAAGAGCCTGCCTTCTTCCTCGCGCATCCGCGCGCCATCGCGGCTTTCGGCCGCGAATGCACACGGCGCGGCGTGCCGCCGCCGACCATCAATCTGTTCGGCCCGCCCTTCTTGACCTGGCGCGGCATTCCGCTAGTGCCGAGCGACAAGCTCAAGATCACGGACGTTTCGAACGGCACCGGCAAGACGAGCATTTTGCTGATGCGCACAGGCGAGAAAAAGCAGGGCGTCGTCGGCCTCTTCCAGCCGGGCGTTCCAGGCGAAGTGACGCCGAGCCTTTCTGTCCGCTTCATGGGCATCAACCGCAAGGCGATCGCCTCTTATCTCGTCTCGCTCTATTGCTCGTCAGCGATCCTGACCGACGACGCGGTCGGGGTGCTTGAGAACGTGGAAGTGGGCTATTATCATGAATATGCCTGATCCGCGTCACGCCGCCGCGACCGCACCCGCCGCAAGCCCGCAGGCCCCCCAATGGGGGGGCCAGGCACCTTCGGTGATCGATCCGGCCTTGATCGCGCATCTCGCAAATTCATTTTTCAACGGCACGCCGGGCCAAATGCCCGACCCGCAGGCCTTGGCGAATTTCGCCGCCACGCAGGAACGGCCGCCCGCGCCGCCGACCTCCGTGCCCGGCGCGATCGGCGCAGCGGCAGCCGTGCCCGGAACGAGCGTCCCTGGCGCCGTGCAGGCCGTGCCTTTCACGACGCAGATACCCATGGGTGGGCTCGACTCCTTGCGCGTTCCCGCGCAGGCCTTTCCGGCAGCCAATCTCGCGTCCGGACTGACAGGCCTGCCCGCTGGCGCCGCGGCTGCGCCAGACTTCGCGAACGAGCCGGACTTGAGCGCGCTTCCGCAAACATTGGGTTCGGTCACGGCGCTCGTTCCGCCAACCGTGCCCGCGCAATTTTCACAAGCGATTCCAGATTCCGCACTACCGCCGGAGGCCTTGTATTTTCTCGACGGCGCGGGAAGCGGAGCGCCGACTCTGCCTGCAACGATGCCCGCTTCGCCGAGCGCCTTCGCCGCAACGCCGACGAAGGCGAATGTGCCCGCTGCGCTCAATCCGCCCGGCCTGCCTGGACCGCAGTTCGAGCAGGCCCCGACCTATGGCCGCAACTTTCCGAGCGAGGCCGAGCTTCGCCCGCAAGATCTTTCGACTCTGCACGGCCTTCCGCCCGCGACATTTCCGGCTGGCTACACGCATGAGACTGTGCCCGCGACTCCTGCGGGTGCCGGCGAATCGCATTATTTCGTCAATGAAGCGCGGGCCGCAACCGCCCAGCCAGGCACCGGCGCAACCGGCGCCACGGAAGCGGCGCGTGTCACACCCGACCTCCAGCCCTTGCTGTCACCGGATCAGCTTTCGGGCACGCGCGCCTTCGATGCCTCGACGATCAGGCGCGACTTCCCGATCCTGCATCAGCAGGTCCATGGCAAGCCCCTCATCTGGCTCGACAATGCCGCGACAACGCAAAAGCCGCAGGCTGTGATCGACCGTCTCGCGTTCTTCTACGAAAACGAAAACTCGAACATTCATCGCGCCGCTCATGCGCTGGCGGCGCGCTCGACCGATGCCTACGAAGCCGCGCGCGAAAAAGTGCGGCGCTTTTTAAACGCCGGGTCCTCGAACGATATCGTCTTCGCGCGCGGTGCGACGGAAGCGATCAATCTCGTCGCGCAGGCCTGGGGCCGCCGCAATATTCGCGAGGGCGACGAGATCGTCATCACCTGGCTCGAACATCACGCCAATATCGTGCCCTGGCAGATGCTGTGCGCCGAGACCGGCGCCTGCCTGCGTGTCGCGCCCGTCGATGACTCTGGCCAGATTCTGCTCGACGAATATACAAAACTCATGGGGCCGAAGACGCGCATCGTCTCGCTGCCGCAGGTCTCGAACGCGCTTGGTACGGTGACGCCAGCGCAAGAGATGGTCGCGATCGCGCATCGTCACGGCGCTTGCGTTTTGGTCGACGGAGCGCAGGCCGTGTCGCATATGCCGGTTGACGTCCAGGCACTCGATTGCGACTTCTATGTCTTCTCCGGCCATAAGGTGTTCGGACCGACTGGCATAGGCGTGCTCTACGGCAAGCCGGACGTGCTCGCCGCCATGCCGCCTTGGCAGGGCGGCGGCAATATGATTGCCGACGTCACGTTCGAGAAGACCATTTATCAGCCGCCGCCGGGACGTTTCGAGGCGGGCACCGGCAATATCGCCGATGCCGTCGGCCTCGGCGCCGCGATCGATTATGTCGAGCGAATCGGCATGGCGAATATATCAGCCTATGAGCACGAGCTTCTCGGTTATATGACCCAAGGGCTTCTCGGTGTGCCGGGTCTCAGCATCATCGGAACGGCCAAGGAAAAGGCGGGCGTCGTCTCTTTCGTGCTCGATGGATGCCGCAGCGAAGATGTCGGCCAGGCGCTCGACCGCGAAGGCATAGCGGTACGCGCTGGACATCATTGCGCGCAGCCGATCCTGCGCCGCTTCGGGCTTGAGACGACGGTGCGTCCCTCGCTTGCGCTTTATAATACCTATGAGGATATCGACGCCTTGGTTACAGCCCTACATCGCATCCAGGCGCAAAAGGCCTATCGCGGCCGATAAGGCGCGGCTTATCCTCATCCCGCTTTAGGTCATGAACTCATAAAGTGGGCGGGTTGAACCCTCTTCCAGAGGGAGAGGGTGGCTGCCACAGGCCGTTGCGTAGCGACGCCCGTCGCAAGCAACGGGCTATGCCAGCCGGGGTGAGGGGTTACAGTCTTATTCGGATAGGCCGTAACCCCTCATCCGGCCGGCTCCGCCGGCCACCTTCTCCCACAGGGAGTGCCCAATGTTTGCGTATAAGCTCCCTCAATTTATGAGCTCATGACCTAGAGGTCCGATGCTCTAGCCGGCTTCCAATAAGGGGCTTGCCTGCCGCAGCGGCTGCGCAGCATTCTCGATGAGAAGCCCGCCGACCCCCATGCGCTTGACGTCGGCGCTGGTGACGCTGAGCCCCGCGAGCATGCGTTGCAGCACCCAGTCGAAACCGCTTTCCTTGGGAGAGCGCGCGCAACCCGGCGCTCCAATCACGCATGTGCCGTCTTGCAATTGCCCGAGCAGCAGAAGATTGCCGGGATCGACCGGCATGCCGAAGTGAAGGATATGGCCGCCGCACTGTTCGATCGCGGCCGGGATCACGTCGCGCCGGTCGGTGATGGCGGAAGCGCCGAAAATAATCACGATATCGCTCGAAGGTGCGATAGCGGCGATCGCTTGCGCAAGCGCTGGAACATCGTGCATGACACGCTCGCCGCCGACGATCTTGGCCGGCGTCATGGCGATGCGCTCGGCCAAAACGTTCAAAGTCTTTTCCACCACGCTCACTTTCAGGCCCGGCAGCAAGGTCGAGATAACGCCGATGCGGAGCGCACGATAGGCGGCGACCGAGAGCTTCGCGCCCCTTGCCGCGCCGATCGCGCAAGCCAATGCTGTTTCCGGCACCGAGAACGGGATGATCTTGACGGTCGCGACCATGTCGCCGGCCATAACGTGCCGCATCGGCGGGAGCGTTGCCAGAGTGATCCGCTCGTCCACATCGTTGATGCCGTTGACGACGGCTTCGTCCAAAGTGAAGATGCCGTCCTGCTTGGCGTAAATGTTCACCCGGCCGGTGGCCGGTGCCTCGACCATCACATTGTCGCCGGCTACAGTCTCCGCGAGCGCTAAGGCCGCGGCATTTTCCTCGACGTCGCCCGTCTCGAACTCCGCGATCACAATCTGATCGAAGCCGACCGCTTTCAAAGCCGCCATATGATAGGGCTCGACGATCTCGCCCTTCTTGATATTGACGCCTTTATATCTCACCCCATGGGCGATGACGCCGCCCAAGCTCTCTTCGACGGGAACGGAACCGAATTTCATAAGGCGCAGTCTCCTGTCCCGCGGGAGCGATTCGCTTTCCCGCGGCTTTAGTCTTGTTTAGATGTGGTACCCGTCAGGTCATTCGCCAGAGCGGGCTTACCAAAGGATGAGCGCGCTCAATATTTGGCGACGAGCGGAGCCGGCGCGGGCGGCGCCCACAAAGGCACGACCAGCCGGCCCCAGAAGCGCGTGTCATAACCGGTGTAATTGCGTTCGGCGACGTCGCGGGTCACGTAAAATTGCGTGATCACCGGGCCGAAATTATAGCCCACCAGTCCGCCCAGCGCGAATTGCTGCTGCGGATGCGAGAAGCCGAAATTATCCAGGTCGCGCGCGGCGCCGCCGAGATCGGTCGAGCCGTAACCGACGAGACCCACTTCCCATTTGTCGATATGTTTCGTCGCGGCGAAATCGATCTGCGCCGAGTCCGGCTGGGTGTGGATACTCGTGTTTTCGTCGTTGAAACTATGACCATAGAAGAAATTGGCGCTAAGGCTCCAACCCTCGTGATTATAGGCGATCGAAGCCGATTCGAGGAAGGTCCAGAAATTTCCGCCGATGCCGATATTATTGCCGACATCCGTATCGACCGGCGCGAAGAAGCCGACATGATCGGCGACGCTCCAGCCATTGCCGAGATCCCAGGCAAGGCCTGTGAGGCCGCCGTAATTATAGATGTCGCGATGCCAGCTTGATCCGGCGGGCGAGTTCGGATTGACGCCGACGCCAATCTCCGGGATCGTCGCGATCACTTCGAGGCGGCCGCCGAGCAATGTCGCAGGCGTCGACCAGACCAGAACCGGCAGATTGATGATAGCATCGATCTTCGCCGAGCCGAAGGCCGTGTTCGAGCGCTCGAAATAAGTGCCGGTATCGATGAAATAGAGGCCCTGCGGCAACGGCGCGCCGAGCTGGATTCCGGCCGTCCAGCCGGGCGGATTGACCGGCGTCGCAAAAGCATTTTCCGTCATGGGTAAAAGCACCGCGCCGAGCATCAAGCCCGTATATTTGAGCGTAGCGAAATTGTTACTTACTTTCGACATTGGAGCCCCCTCCTGGTTCAAATGCCTAGCCTCAACGCCAAAGTGCTTCGCGTGCGGTTTTCTTTCTTTTCAGACCCCGAGCCAGACAACAGCATTCGCGGACTTCGCCTCGTGAAATCCGTGTTTCAATTGCGTGTAATTGATGCGTTTTATTTGCAGCCGCCCCGGCGCATGTCGTCTCGCCAGGCCTTATGCCATCCTCCGCAACTTTGTTTTGTCTGCATCGATCATCGGTCGCATCGCGCCGCAGCAACAATGTGTTTTGGTTTATGAACGGCGGAAGCGCACCAAGTGAGAGCTTCGCCGCACCAAATGCGGCCTCTGCCCATGAGGCTTCATGAACGGCGGCCGACACGCCAAGGCCGCAGCGCGCGTCATGCTCGATTCGTCTTTCCCGCGCACCGGGTTTGGCGCGATACCGCGTTGCATCAAGCCAGCGATCGAGGATGCGATTTGCGCGGGCAACGGCTCCGCATGAAAACCGCATCGGCTTCTCATGCGATGTAACGCACATTCAACGCGGGGAGGCCTATCGGCGCAAATGCGTTAGGAAAAATCTTTACCAATCGTGATGGCGCTAGATTGGTTTAAAAGAATGCGTCGATCTCGACGCCATAGTGCCGCATCGGCCGATCGGCACCTTGACGTTTGCCGGTGGAAGCTGCGCATTTTGATCTTGGTTCCGCACTAGAGCATGCTGCGAAAAAGTGTGAGCGGTTTTTCGCGCCAAGCATGCTCACCATTTTTGAATCTAGATCATCTTATCTGCTTTTAGGTGATCCAACCTAAAAGCAGGATGATCTAGTGATGTAGCCAACGCATAAAGAAGACGCCGCATCGATTCGGCGTCTCACATGCCAACATGTACCAATGAGTCAGAAGAGCAAAAGCTCTCGCAAAATTGGGAGGGAACGATCGCGGTGACGCACGAACCATGGCTCGTGGCCCTATCTATTGTGATGGCCGTCCAAGGCGGCTATGTCGGTCTCCAGCTCGCGGACGGTTTGAGATCGGCGACCGGCGCAAGCCGCAGGCTGCTGCTGGCCGGCGCTGCCATCACGCTGGCGGTCGGCATCTGGTCGATGCATTTCGTCGGCATGCTGGCCGCGTCATTGCCGCGCGATGTCGACTTTCTGGTCTTGCCGACGCTGATTTCTTTTCTGACCTGCGTGATCGTCGTCGGCATCGGCGTCGCCGCCGTCAACCTGCCAGGCTCGCCATGGATGCGCATTACGATCGGCGCCTTCGGCATGGGCGCCGGCATCTGCCTCATGCATTACATCGGCATGAACGCCGTCCACGCGAATGCCTTCCTGGATTATAGTTTCATATCCATCGTCTTCGCCTTCCTGATCGCCGTCGCGACGAGCGGCGTCGCGCTCTGGATGCTCAATCGCTCGGTACGGCCACTGCCGATCTGGCTCGCGGCCATCGTTCTCGGCATCGCCGCGTCCGGAATGCACTATACCGCCATGGCCGGGACGACATTCACCCTCTGCGACACGCCGCCGGCCGGCGGCTCGCCGGCTCTGTCGCGCGACAATCTCGCGATCATCGTCGCCATCATCGCTTTCTCGGTCTCGGGTGGCTTTCTTCTCTCCGTCGTACCCGATCGCAACGCCGGCACGAATAAGCGCGAAGATGAAGCGGATCTCGCACCCCAACATCTATTCGCCGATGGCCCCAAAGCCGATGAGGCCGAATTCACGGATCACGGCATGCAACACACCGACGCCGCGAGCTACGCTCCTGCGGCCGCGAATGAGGAGGCCTCGGACAGCAAGCGCTTTGCGAATGCGATTCCCGTGGAAAAAGAGGGCCGCACGCGAAACTTGCGCGTCAACGACATACGCTCCGTGCGCGCCAATGCACATTATACCTATATTTCCGACGGACAGCAGGAGTTCTTCTGCAAATTGCCGATCAGCGCCGTCGAAGCCAATCTCGATCCGCAGAGCTTCATCCGGGTCCATCGCAGTTATATCGTCTCGATCGAGCATGTTGAAAGCATCCGCCGTCATGGCGAAAACGGCATCGTCGAGCTCTCCGGCGCTTTGGTGCAATGCGACATACCCGTGGCACGCGCCCGTCTGTCCGTTTTGCAACGGCGCGTCTCCGAGCGCGTACGTGCAGCACGAAGCGAGCCGCCGTCCGCCGTTCGTGAATAAGGCCAAGATTATTGACGCAATTCGTGCAGCCGATCCGTCATTGGTGCCGCGCGCCCGTCCCTAAGCCAATATCGATTGTTGCTGCGCCGCGAAGCGGCGGATGATCCGAAATCATAAGAAGAACGATTTCGGAGGAACGTATGATCCCGGGCACTTTCGCCTATCACCGGCCGAAGACGATCAGCGAAGCCGCTGCTCTTCTCGCAGATCTCGGTGACGATGCGCGGCCGCTGGCCGGCGGCCACAGCCTCATCCCCATGATGAAGCTGCGCATGGCAACGCCTCAGCATCTTATCGACTTGGGCGGCATTCCCGATCTCAAGGGTATCCGCCAGGATGGCGAAAATATCGTGATCGGCGCGATGACGTCGCAGGCCGATGTGATCGCCTCGGACCTTCTCGCGGCAACGCTCCCGATCCTGCGCGAGACGGCACTTGTCATCGCCGATCCGCAAGTGCGCTATTGCGGCACGATCGGCGGCAATGCCGCCAATGGCGACCCAGGCAACGACATGCCGGCGATCATGATGGCGCTCGACGCGAATTACGAGGTCGCGGGCAGCAATGGCCTGCGCTCCATCCCGGCGCGGCAATTCTATCAGGGCGCCTATTACACGGCGCTTGAACCGGGCGAGTTGCTGACAAGCATTTCCATCCCCGTCCCGCCGCAAAAGCATGGCTACGCCTATGAAAAGCTCAAGCGCAAGATCGGCGATTACGCCACCGCCGCGGCGGCCGTGATCCTGGTGATGAACCAGGGCGGCACCGTAACTTTCTGCGCGATCAGCCTCACCAATGTCGGAGAGACGGCGCTTCTGGCCGAAAAGGCCGCCGAACTCGTGGTGGGCTCAGGCCTCGATACGGCGACAGTGGCAAAAGCCATGGCGGCGGCCGAAGAGATCACGAGCCCCGCCGTGGACGGACGCGGCAGCGCCGCCTATCGCACCAAGATGGCGGGCGTGATGGTTAAGCGCGCGCTGCAACGCGCGGCTGCGCGGGCCTAGCACAAAACCTGCGCGGCGAGGCTGCACCCATAGCCGCGCGAGACTCCATGTCTGCCGAGGAGACATTATGTCGAAAATCCATGTCCAAATGACCGTGAACGGCGAGCCGGTGGAAGCACTGGTCGAACCGCGCACGCTTCTCATCCACTTCATCCGTGAACAGCTCATGCTGACCGGCGCCCATATCGGTTGCGATACGACCCATTGCGGCGCCTGTACCGTCGATCTCGACGGCAGATCGATCAAATCCTGCACCGTCTTCGCGGTTCAGGCCGATGGCGCCTCGATTACGACGATCGAGGGCATGGCCGAACCTGACGGTACATTGCATGCGCTGCAAGAAGGCTTTCGCATGAGCCACGGGCTGCAATGCGGCTTCTGCACGCCCGGCATGATCATGCGTGCGCATCGTCTGCTGCAGGAGAATCCAAACCCGACCGAGGCCGAAATCCGCTTCGGCATCGCCGGCAATATCTGCCGCTGCACCGGCTATCAGAACATCGTGAAA